>DRQB01000095.1 GCA_011330645.1 Campylobacterota bacterium
ATTATTGTAGTAGCTAGAGATTTTACAGATTTTGCATACAAAAATGAGGTAGAGTGTATCGAGTATGACTTGACTGATGTAGAGAATATTCCAAAACTTGTTGCTTCGATGGATAAGATAGACATTCTTATCAATAATGCAGGAGTGATGTACTCACTCCCTTATGACAATTATCCGCAAGATAAAGTGGACTCAATGCTTAAACTCAATCTTGAATCACCTATCAAACTTATAGAAGAATGCGTGAAAGCTGGAGCTACACGTGTAGTGAATAATGCTTCTGTTGCAGCCTATACCGGACATCCTGATATTTGGTATGGTATGACAAAAGCAGCTTTGATTAATGCCACCAAGAGCTTTGCCAAAATTTATGAAGGTAAAGTTGTCATGAATGCAGTAGCAGCAAGCCCAGTAGACACAGATATGCAAAAGGTTAACACTCCTGAGAGAAAAGAGGCATTTAAAAAGTCTGTTATCACAGGACGCTTTGCTACAGCTGATGAGGTGGCAAAAACTATGCTATGGTTGGCTACTGAGTCCCCGGAGTATATCAACGGTACGACGGTGGATATTAATAACGGATCGTATATGAGGTAGCTATGATATATAACACTATATATTGTAAAATCCAACACCTAAAAGAAAAAAATACCATCCTCTGCCAATGGAAACAGTTTTGCAAAGGCGATGACTATCGTAATCCATTTAAATATGCAATGCAAGAGATAGAAAAGCATAACATCACAACATGGATAACCGATACCACCCATGGCTTTAAAAATGAAGAGGCAGATACCAAATGGCTATTAGAAGTGTTAGTGCCAAGTATGATAAACAGTAGCATAACAAAGGTTGTTTTTATTATTGCTAATGATAGTCCTTTGATGGATGAGATTAAAGAACAAGAGGTGGCTTTGAAGAAGTATTTTGAAGTGAATTTGGTGGAGAGTTTAGATGCAGTTAAAAAGGGTTAAACTTTTTGTAGTACACTTCTGCCAAAGATAGATAGAAGGAATTACATGATGAAAAAACTATTATTGATAACAGGATTATTGAGTACAGTACTCTTTGCAGATTTTAAAACAGTAGATGCTGATGAATTTGCTAAGCTTATGGCAAAGGGATACCCGACGATAGATATACGTACACCGATGGAGTGGAAACAGACAGGCATCATAAAGGGTGCGCATAAGATGATGTTTTTTACCCCTAACGGACAGCCGGATTTGGCACAGTGGTTTTTTGATTTGGGTCATTTGGTTAAAGATAAAAAAGAACCTATACTTATCTACTGCGCACATGCCAACCGTTCCAAGTCACTAGGTCAAGGACTTGAACAAATGGGCTTTGAGCATGTTTATGAGCTTAAAGGTGGCATAGAAAATGGTTGGATAAAGTTTGGAAAAAAGACAGTCAAAGAATAGACAGTAAAATAATCGTATAATTGCTTATGACTAAAAAACAACCCACCAGAGAAAAACTCTTAGACATTACCTTTGATGAGGTCTACATACACGGCTATACAGCTACGTCGGTAGACACCATACTTAAAAAGGCTGGTATTCCCAAAGGTTCGATGTATCATCACTTTAAGGGTAAAAAAGAGCTTGTTTTGGCGATGGTACAGGAACGGTTATTTCCCAAGATGGAGCTTTTTTTTGATTTTGAGAGAAAAGAGGGGACTACGGTGATGGATGCTCTGAGAGGTACCTTTGCCAGTATGAGCAGAAACAAGCCACTTATAACATATGGTTGTCCGCTTTATAGACTCATGGTCGAACTCTCACCTGTGGATGAAACATTTGACACACTTTTAAGTAGTCGTGTAGTGCAGATGCAGGATAATTTAGCTTTGCTACTACAAAAAGGCATTGAAGATGGAGAATTTAATGAGACACTTTCTGCTAAGGATTTAGCTTCATATATACTGGAGAGTACATGGGGAGTGTTGTCTCTTTCTCCCTCTTTGTCTTCTTCCCAACACTTCATTAAACATAGTAAATTCATACTCGAAACTTTAGCCATATACAAAAATTAGACTAATAAGTCTAATTTAAGTCAAATTCTTCTACACTATGACTAGACTAAATAGTCTAATTTACTTATGGAGTATAATATGTTTATGATAGAACCCAATCCAAACAGTGAGATGAAAGTGCTTTTAAGAGGTCTCAGACAGAAGTTAGGGCATGTTCCCCCACACTTTGAACTCTTTGCCACCATCAACCCTACACGTTTTAAGATGTTTTTAGAAGAGATAAACTATCTGACTTTACATCCACATATACAGAGTGACTTCTTTACATTACTTCGCTACACTATAGCGAGTGACAATGACTTTACCTATTGTATAAATTTAAACAAAGCGTTTCTTTTAGCCAAAGGGTATACGCTTGAAAATTTACATGATTTAGAGGGTACGCAAAAAACGTTACCTTTAGATGAAAGACACCAAGCACTTTTTGAGGCAGTCATGAAAGCCATCTATGAACCTGAGTCATTTACTGTAGAAGTGATAAACGCATTGAAAATTTTGGACTGGACAGATGCAGACATTTTTGATGCAGTAGATCATGGTGCATTTTTGTTTCGCTTCTCTAAAGTTTTAAAGGCATATAGTAAGGATTAATATGGATGTGACACAGATACCATTTACAAATCATATAGGCATAGAATATAAAGATGAGGGCACTTTGAAACTTGAGCCTACTGAAGCAGTGCAAAACCATATACAAAGTATTCATGCTTCGGCACAGTTTGCTTTGGCTGAAACACAGTCTGGGTTATTTTTACAGCAAGCGTTCCCGGAGTTGGTGGGCAAAGTAGCTGGCGTACTACATAGCTCAACGGTGAAATACAAAAATCCTGCAACAAGTAGCATTTATGCTGTAGCAAGACTTGAAGTTAGTGAGAAAGAGAAGTTTTTGTCACAACTTGAAAGAAAAGGCAGAGTAGGTATCAGTATAACAGTGGAACTTAGAGATGAAAATGAAATGATTACGATGGTGGGAACCTTTGATTGGTTTATTCATAAAATATAGTGCATTATTCTATAAAAAAGAGTGATTTTAAAAGTGCATAAATATGGAAATATGACGTTTTTAATCTAATTTATTAGATATTTTACCGTCTTTCTTGGTTTTTTTAAGTTAAGTACATATAATAACTTGTATTAAAAAACATTATATGGAGTACAACATGAAAAAAACATTAGTAACAATGGCAATCGTAGGATTAGCATCAACTTCTGCATTTGCAGTAAACACAGCAGCATGTGTAGGATGTCACGGAGCTAACTTTGAAAAAGCAGCACTTGGTAAATCTAAAATCGTTAAAGATTTGAAAAAAGAAGAAATCATCGCAGCACTTAAAGGGTACAAAGATGGTACTTTTGGTGGAGCAATGAAAGGTGTTATGAAAGGTCAAGTTGCAAACTTGTCTGATGCTGATATCGAAGCAATCGCTACACAAATTACTGCAAAGTAATCTACAGGGATAAGAGGAACACCTCTTGTCTCGTATCTTCTAGCTACACTTAAAATAAATCTTTTTTTATTTCTCACTACTTTTTTACATCCTATTTATAATTCAGATATAATAACTCCTATAAGAAACTATGGAGAATATTATGGATGAATCAATCAATGTTTTAGGCGAACCTTTAGAGCCTTGTTCGTTAAAACCACTTACAGGGTTTCACAGAGATGGTTCATGTAATACAGGTAACCACAATCCTGCAGTACACGCGGTATGTATCTATGCGACTAAGGAGTTTTTGGAGTATAGCAAAAAAGTAGGCAATGACCTCTCTACGCCTATACCTGAGTACAACTTTGCTGGAGTCAAACCTGGGCAAAGCTGGTGTCTTGGGGGACATTCTTTTGTGAAAGCAGTGCATGATGGTATGGCACCACAAATATTTATACATGCGACACATATCAAAATGTTAGAACTCATAGACTTAGACACACTTAAACAATATGCCATAGACCTCTAATGTTTGAAGTAGCAGAATATATAGGAATCATTGCTTTTGCTATGAGTGGTTTTTTTGTTGCAGTACGTAGTAAATTGGATTTTTTAGGGGTACTTATTTCTGTATTTCTTACTGCTTTTGGTGGGGGAATATTACGAGATATCATTGTCGATAAAACGCCTTATACCTTTATACATAATACCCCTGCAATCATTGTGTTTACGTTAATGCTACTGTTAATCCTATTTAGATTTCATAAGAGAGAAAGTGTTGAAAACAGACCATGGTTTATTGTGAGTGACTCTATTGGATTGGTCTCTTTTAGTATCACAGGAGCATTGATAGCATTAGAAAGCGAGTTAAATTTGACAGGGGTATTGGCACTCTCTTTTGTGACAGCTGTGGGTGGAGGTATCGTGAGGGATATCATCATAAATGAAGTTCCTTTTGTATTTAAAACAGGATTTTATGGAACGGTTTCACTTCTTGTTGGTGCATTGATGTATTTACTCTCTATGTTTGACAGTATGAGTTTTTACCCTACGATGATGGTTTTTCTCCTGGGTATAGGCTTACGTATCATAGCGTATTATAAAAAATGGTCGATTCCTCTGATATGATTAGTCATAAACAATTTGAAAATGGCTTTAAATATATAGAAATACTGAATAAATATGCCCATGCAAAAATAGCTTTACAAGGGGCACATATATTTGCTTGTCGGTTTAAAGACAAACCTCCTTTGTTATGGTTAAGTAAAAAGGCATTTTTTGAAGAAGGTAAAGCAATTAGAGGGGGAATACCTATTTGTTTTCCATGGTTTGGAAAGCATACAGAAGATACAACCCTTCCTCAACATGGTTTTGCACGTACACAATTATGGCAATGTGTGGAAGAGAAAGAACTTGCTGATGGCAGTACTTTTGTTCGTTTAAAATTAAGTACAAATATGTTTACTTTGACACAATGGAAATATAAATTTAAACTCTATATAGAGTTTGTTATAGGTAAAACATTGAATGTTTCTTTGCATATTCATAATATCGATACAAAACCTTTTGAGGTAAGCACCGCATTGCATACGTATTTTTCTGTTTCTGATATCAACAAAACTTCTGTGAGAGGATTAGAGGGCTGTCAGTACTATGATGCTTTAGAAACACAATACAATGAACAAACAATACCTCTTGTAATAGATAAGGAAGTGGATAGGGTCTATTTTTCACCTAATAATGTGATAACATTGGATGATGATAGAAAAAAAATAGTGTTGTCTCAAAGTGGTTCAAATTCTTTGGTGTTATGGAATCCTTGGAAAGAAAAATCAAAAACAATGCAGGACATGACAGAAGATGGATATCGGACTATGCTATGTTTAGAGACAGCAAATGCGCGAGAAGATATGCGGGTTATAGCAGCAGGAGAAACACATACATTAAGAGCAAAAATAATGCAAGAAGATAGCACATAGGTTTACATAGAGAGTACACAGAAGCCAGGTATGATGAAATATAAAGGATACATCATGCTATACAAAGTAAAAGCAAAAATAAAACCAAATAAAATGAAAGACTTTTTTGCTGCTTTAACTGATGGGAGCATAGAAGCACAACAACCCGATGGAATATATATTTTAAAAGCGATGAAAGATGCCCAGATGCTAACAGATGATACATTATCATGGTATGAAGCTTGTTACTGTGCAACACCACTAAGGCATGAACGTGAAACAGTTTATGACAAGTATTTGACAGACTTTGAAACAACTTTAGTGTATGAAGTAAAAGATGATATCACTGGTAAATCATTTTGGACTTACCTAGAAGACAACTATTACGATGAAACATATACCTTTTAAGTCACTGTATAGTGCAGAACATGGTTGGCTTCAAAGTCATTTTCATTTTTCATTTGCAGAGTATTATGATAAAGATAATATGCATTTTGGTGTTCTTAGGGTGATGAATGATGATATCATCCAAGCACATTCAGGTTTTGCTACTCACCCACATAGAGATATGGAGATTATTACCTATGTTATACATGGAGAACTGACCCATGAAGATAGTATGGGGAATAAAGAAACTTTGGGTCGGGGAAGTATGCAGTACCTTAGTGCAGGTACGGGTATCACACATTCAGAATATAATGAAGGAGATGATGTTGTCCATTTGATTCAACTATGGATACTGCCTAAAGAGGAGGGCTTAAGTCCACGCTATGGTTCAAAAATCTTTACGAAAGAGGACCGTCATAATAAGTGGTTACATATTATTGCTCCAGAAGGTGCATCGCAGGTTACACCTATTTATCAAGATGCAAATATTTATGTGACCGAGTTAGATATGGGAAAAACACTCACCTGTGGGCTTACTTCGGATAGGCAAGTGTATTTGAAAGTGATGGAAGGAGATATCAATATCAATGGTACTGAATATCGAGAGGGTGATGCAGGTGAAATCGAAGGGGAAGACTTAACTGTACTTGCATTAAATGACGCACATATACTTTTAGTAGAAATGTCCAGAGAGCCTTTATAATATGCTGAAGAAAAAATTTGATCCTATTGCTTATAAAAAAATGGTAAAAGAGTACCAAGAGCGTGATGACCCTTTAGGATGGTTTGATAGTATTTATGCAGATGCCAATGGTGACCATAAAGAAGTGTTTTGGGCAGACCTTGCGCCCAACCCCTATTTATTAGCATGGTTAGAAACACATCCTTTGGAGATGGAAAATAAAAAAGCCATAGTCATAGGGTGTGGGGTAGGTGATGATGCAGAGGCATTGTCTGCATATGGATATGATGTGACTGCTTTTGATATTGCTCCCTCGGCGATTAGCCTGTGTAAAAATCGATATACCCAAACACAAGTTACGTATTTAGTGGCTGATTTATTTAATTATCCACTTGAATGGAATGAAGCTTATGACATAGTCTATGAGTGTAATACTATTCAAGTACTTCCTGGGAAATATAGAAAA
>DRQB01000096.1 GCA_011330645.1 Campylobacterota bacterium
ACAAAGGTTTTACCCTCTATTCTCTCGTGCATCACTTCGCCTACTTTGACTTTTATCTCATCTAGGGTATTCATCTTGTCAAACTGTAGGGCTTCAAGGACTTGTTCTATACCTGGCGTGTCTAGTAAAAGTTGTCTTACTTCTGCGACAAACTCTATGGGTGTAACTACTTCTATTTTGTCTGAAAACTTTCTTACGTGTATATCTTCACTAAAACGTCCTAACATCTTTAAAAGGTTATTGTAGAGTTGCCCCACCATCTGACGTTTGGCAGAGCTTCCTTTAACCATAATTTCAGGAAAGAGTTTGAGGATGAATTTTTGTGTTTTTAGTGTTGTTATTTCCACGTATAGAGCCT
This sequence comes from Campylobacterota bacterium, assembly GCA_011330645.1. GTDB lineage: Bacteria > Campylobacterota > Campylobacteria > Campylobacterales > Sulfurovaceae > Sulfurovum. The sequence goes on from DRQB01000096.1 coordinate 359, forward strand.
TAGATTGTATTGAGTGGCATTATAGCATTATGCGATGAGAAATAAAAGTTTGAGTAGAGAATATAAAATTAAAAGATAGATTTTTATCTTTTAATTTATTGATTTTTTTGTATTGTTCTTTTTTGAATAATCTTGTTATCAATACCTGCAGAATATTTATACACAAGAGATCCCCCATGATTTCCCTGATAGAGTGAAGCAGCGATAGTGAGGATAATCAGAAGTATAGAAAGTTTTTCAAGACTCATAGAATTTTTAGAAATGGCAAACCATTTTGTCAAAGTCGTAATAAAAAGTATAATGACAATAACAAATCCAAATGTTTTATGATCATTTAAAATCAATAAACCATTTTTTAAAATAGCATGATTTTTTGTAATCTCATCTGCATCAATTAAACCAGTAAAAACAGCAAAAAATGATACGAGTAATGCAAAAGCCATAATACGTATGGCAGCTTTGGAATATGTTTTATCTTTGGTTGCCACATAGGTAAGCTGCGAAAAGAGTGCGGCAAGAGGTAAAGCTATGACAAAATGTACAAAAGGGGGGTGTAACACATTCATGAAAATTCCTAGTAAGATAATTTTACTTCAATATTTCATTATATTATTAAATAATTAATTAGTTCTTAAGCTGAATAAGTATTAGTAATGATTAATTATTCATGAATGATATATCTTTAGAGTAACCCCATCGCCAACTTAGCATCATCGGTCATCTTGTCTTGTCCCCATGGTGGGTCAAAGACGATATCTACATCAATGTTTTCTAAGCCAGATTGACGGCTTACGATACTTTTTACCAAGTCTACAATGACTTGGGAGAAAGAACAGGTAGCAGAAGTAAGTGTCATGGTGATTTTACACATTTTAAGCATACTTACTTCGTTTGTCCAACACTCAATGTTATAGACCAGTCCTAAGTCATAGATGTTTACCGGAAGTTCAGGGTCGTAGATCTGTCTGAGGTGTTCTACGATTTTTTCTTCCATCTCTTTGTCTGAGGGTTGTTTATCTATGAACTTTTGACGTTCTTCTGCCATCTTATCATCAATCGTTTTTTGTACTTTAGGGAACTTCGCCTCATAAGCAGCCAACTCTTCTGCAGTAGTAGGGATGTCACTCTCTTGAATGTTATTAATATCCATCTTAAGCTCCTTGTTCTTTACATTTCTGTGCATAGGCATAAACCATTTTTAAAAAGGCTTCTAAACTTTGCTGACGTACAGGCGAAAGCAGTTCTACTACACCCATGTCATGTAACTTGGCAGGATCAAAATTGAGTATCTCTTCTGCTGGACGGTTAGAAAAAATATCTAAAAGTAAGATAATCATTCCTTTTGCCATTTCTGAGGTACCTTCTCCACGTAAGATAAGTTTTCCCTCTTTACATTCTCCTGCAAGCCATGCTGCTGAAGCACATCCTTGTACAAAAGTGGCTTCATTTTTATCTTCTTCTGGCAGTGTAGTATGACGTTTACCTAAATCAAAGATATATTCCAATCTATCATTGTCTGTAGGAAAGAGTTCAAAGTCTTCCTTATATCGTGCTACTGTTTCTTCCATATTCATCACGACTCCTTATGTGCTTGATAAAACACTTTTTCAAATGATTCTTTTATGCGTTCTTGGTGCCTAGTGTCTTTCACTTGCTCTATGAGCGTATTGGCAAAGGCTATTACCAATATTTTTCTGGCATTCACATAGCTAATACCACGACTTTGGAGATAGAAAAGTTGTTTTCTGTCTAGTTGTCCGGTTGTTGCGCCATGCGAAGCTTCTAGTTCATCGATGTAAATCTCAAGCTGAGGCTTTGCAGCCATATAGGCATCATCATGAAGCAAAATAGCTTTAGAGTTTTGTTCCGCTTTGGTATATTTAGCAGAATGTTCTACGCGTATGAGAGCATCAAATATTCCTCGGGCATTACCATCTAATATATTTTTAGCTTCTTGTTTAGAACTAGAGTGTTCCCCTTTATGGACTATTTGTGAGACAGTACCACGTTTTGATTCACTATTGAGATAGAGTAGGTGTCCAGCATCAACATGTGCATGTTCGCCTAAGTCTACTTTGAGAAGTTGTAAAGCCTGGTCTCCCCCTAAATCAAAACTTCTGAGTAGGGCATTGGCATTTTTAGATACATTCACTTTGTGTGAAGCCACCATACTGTAGCCTGAGTGTTGCATCGTTTGCATTTTAACGACTCTTAGGGTTGAGTCTTGTGCGATGTGCATATCATAGCCATAGAGTACAAGGGTATTTTCTATCTCTTCTGAGATAAAGTTTTCATATACTGTTGCATGACGATTGGCTTGGTTATAGAGTACAATACGGTAATTAATAAGTGCATTGCTCTGCGTAAATTTGTGTTCTATTTCTACGGCTACATCACCATCAAGTTCTATCTTGATTGTTTGAGGACAGAGAAGATGACCAAGATAGTAGAGTGGATCAAAATGTTCCATATCTATTTGCCCACAAGCCTCGTAATAGACACGCATGCCTTGTGGTGCAGCCACGACCACACCGTCTACGATTTCTATCTTATCAGATACTTCTAGTGTTTTGGGTACATAGTTTAGTGTTTTATACTCAGGTTCGAGCAGTTTTTCTACATCGAAGTAACGGTACTCTTCACTCTTTTTACTGGGCATTCCAAGCGCACAAAAACGCTCAACCAAGATATCTCTATCTTTAATGCCAAGGAGTGTATTGACCTCTTGTAGATTTTTATTTTTAAGTGCTAAGAGATTCATTACTCCTCCTCTATGGCATCATACCCATGCTCTTCGAGTTGTGCAACAAGCTCAGGCCCAGCTGTTTTGATGATGCGACCATCTTTGAGTACATGAATATAGTCTGGCTCTATGTAGTCAAGTATGCGAGAGTAGTGGGTAATGACAAGGAAAGAACGTTTGCCGTCTTTCATCTTGTTAATCCCCTCAGACACGGCTCTTAGTGCATCGATGTCCAGTCCAGAGTCTATCTCGTCCAGTATGATAACTTCAGGCTCTAAAATGAGCATCTGAAGTATCTCATTACGCTTCTTTTCTCCACCGGAGAAACCTTCGTTAAGTGAACGGCTTATCATGTCTGACTTCATCCCGAGCATCTCCAAATGGTCTCTCATAAGACGTAAAAACTCTGCAGCATTGAGCTCTTCTTTACCCTCGTGTTTGCGTTTTGCATTGAGTGCTGTTCTTAGGAAATAGGCATTGTTTACACCAGGTATCTCTACCGGGTGTTGGAATGAAAGGAAGATGCCCTCCAAGGCTCTCTCTTCTGCTTCCATCTCATTAATGTTTTTCCCTTTATAGATGATATCTCCACCAGTAATCTCTACATCGTAGTGTCCTACCAGTGCTTTAGAAAGGGTAGATTTACCTGCACCGTTTGGTCCCATGATTGCATGTACTTTTCCTGGTTCCAACTCTAGGTTCAGCCCTTTAAGTATCTGTTTGTCACCTATCTTTGCTTGTAAATTTTCTATTTTCATTATGCTACTCATCCTACACTTCCTTCTA
>DRQB01000097.1 GCA_011330645.1 Campylobacterota bacterium
ATGAAGCTGGAGCATTAAAACTTTTCCCAGATGTATATGGTTTTGATAAGTCTCAAAAACTCACTTTTTAATGTAGTCCAGAGATGAAGAAATATTTACTTTCTTTTCTCTCGGTAATGGTCTATTTGTTACTATGTCTTGCATTGGTACTTTACTTTTTAAATAGTACTTCATCTTTGAAAAAAGAAAAAAATCCTCTTCCCAAAACACAAACAGTACCTAAACATAAAAAACCTAACATAGCGAAAGCATTGCCACCTTTACCTCTGCCTAAAAAGGAGATAGACTTGATTGATGTAGATTTTGAAAAACGTTTAGCAGATATAGATGCAAAGGTCGGTGACCCTGTATTTATTCGCATTTTTAAAGAAGAGTCTTTACTTGAAGTATGGATAAAGCCAGCAGATGAGTATTTACTTTTTAAACAGTACCCCATATGTGCTTTCTCTGGACATCTAGGCCCTAAACTCAAAGAGGGAGACAAGCAGTCTCCTGAAGGTTTTTATAAAGTCACCAAACATCTTTTAAATCCAAAAAGTAAATTTCATTTGGCATTTAATCTGGGCTACCCCAATGCTTATGACAAAGCCTATAAACGTACTGGATCATACCTTATGGTACATGGTGCCTGTGTTTCTGTAGGCTGTTATGCAATGACCAATGCTAAAATAGAAGAAATCTACAAACTCGTAGATCAAGCACTTAAAGATGGACAAAAATATGTACAAGTCCATGCCTTTCCTTTTCGTATGACAGAGGAAAACATGGCAGAGCATGAGGGGAGTCAATGGTATGATTTTTGGACAGAACTTAAAGAAGGGTATGACTATTTTGAGGCAGAAAAACTTCCACCTCATATCATGGTGAAAAGGAAACATTACACCATACATGAAGCGAATGAATAGTCGCTTTATGATAAAATATTCCAATTCAAAAAAAATGGTGAACTATGGCATCAAAAGAAGTAAACTATAACAATCACGCTTTCCAACTCTCTTATGAGTTAGTCAACCCTACGCAAGAAAAAGTACTACTTGTACTTCATGGCTGGGGAAGTAATAAAGAGATAATGAAACAAGCCTTTGGGAAGACACTTCCAGAATATAAACATATCTACCTAGATATGCCAGGATTTGGTAAGTCTACTAATGAGATGGTACTTACTACTGAAGACTATGGACACATCGTACAAGCTTTTTTAGAGACAATGGAGGTGACACCCACTATTGCCATGGGACACTCTTTTGGAGGCAAAGTATCTACACTGTTAAATACACCTTGTTTGGTATTGCTCTCAAGTGCAGGAGTAGTGACAGAGAAGCCATGGTCTATCAAACTTAAAATCGCTACGGTGAAGTTTTTAAAACCACTGGGTATGACATTTATACGCGATATGTTTAAAAGTAAAGATGTAGAAAATATGAGCCATGAGATGTATGAGACTTTTAAAAATGTTGTCGATGAAGATTTTGAAGACTCCTTTGCCAAGTCGAAGTCTAAAGCACTTTGTTTCTGGGGTAAAGAAGACACAGCTACACCGCTTTACACAGGTGAAAAGATAGCAGAACTCATCGCAGACTCTCAGTTTTTCCCTTTAGATGGAGATCACTTCTTCTTTTTACAACATAAAGACTTTATTGCCAAAACCATCACAGAACAATGTAAAGGAATAAATTAATGTTATCTATTGTCAATGCTATAGCCTACGCACTTTTCATCTTAGCGATGGGATACTACTTTATCACCAACTTGCAGTGGTACAGCTACAAGCTTAACCGTGTACTTTTTCACCATACCAAAACATGGTGGCACTTTGCGTACTTCTTGGTACCGTTTGCACTTTATATGTTGGTTGACAGTGTCAGTGACTACAGCTTTGTTGTCGTCATTGGTTACCTCATAGCACTCTATTTTTGGTATAAGGGACTCGATAAGCCACTGGTCTTTACAGGACGTGTCAAACGTTTTTTTGCTGCGATGCTGCTTTTTGCTATTTTCATCGCTGTAGCGCTGCAACATTTTGCAGTGGTTATTCCTATTTTCCTCGCGTACTTTGTCTCTTTGTTTATAGAAAAGATGCTTTTTAATGGATTTAAAGTCAAAGCCCAGAAGAAGATAACCTCTATGGATGGTATGCAAGTAGTAGGGATTACGGCTAGTTATGGTAAAACAAGCATTAAAAACTACGTAGAACACCTGCTAAAAGCCAAGTACAAAACCTACGCGACACCACGCTCGGTCAATACCCTTGGTGGTGTGATGATAGATGTAAATAACGATTTACCAGAAGATACCGAAGTCTATGTCGTGGAGATGGGTGCAAGAGGTGAGGGTGACATCGCTGAGATTAGTACTTTTGTGAACCCTCACTATGTAGTTGTGGGTAAGATAGGCCCTGCACATATAGAGTACTTCAAAACGATGGAAAACATACGCAACACCAAAATGGAGATACTCCAAACAGATAGACTAAAGCAGGCATGGATACATGAGAGTGCCATGGTAAAACCTGAAGCCAATGTCCATACGTTTGGAGAGAAAGCCAACTTAGATATACGAAGCAATATCGCTGCGCCAGAATTTATCATAGAAGATGTAGAGGCAACACTTGAGAGTACAAGTTTTACTTTAAATGGTGTACGTTACTCTGCTAGTATCTTAGGTGCGTTCAATGCCATGAACTTGGCAGCCGCTGTGCTTGTTGCCAAAGAGCTAGGGCTTACAGATGAGCAGATACAAAAACAGCTCTCCACCCTCAAACCTGTTGACCATAGGCTACAACGCATAGATGCAGGTGGTAAAGTGATACTCGATGACTCTTTCAATGGTAACATTGACGGTATGATGGCGTCGTTTGATTTGGCTACCACGTATGAGGGTAGAAAAGTAGTCATCACTCCAGGACTTGTTGAGGTAGATGACGCACTGAATGTACAAGTGGCACAACGTGCCAATGAAGTCTTTGATGTCGTGGTAGTCACTGGTGATTTGAACTATGCCATCTTTAAAGAGCATGTTGATGCAGATAAATTGGTAAAGCTTGCTACAAAAGGTGGGATGGAGACGATGTTGGTAGAGCAGACATTACCAGGAGATTTGATTTTGTTTGCAAATGATGCACCGTCTTTTGTTTAATCTCTTTGCATTTTCTTAAAAAACAGTTCATGGCTGTGACTTTTTAGGGTAATACCTTCTATACCATATTTCTTCTCTTCTTTGATGTCAAATCCCTCTTTGAGGGTTTCATGTAAACGTTTACTTACCCAGTTAAAGATTTTGCCTCTGCAAGCCATCTTGGTTGACATGAGTTGGGGTGTTGTCATATTGTGTTCTGTGTTTTTGATGAGTTTTCCACCTATGCGATTGCAGGCATCAAAGCCAGAGAGTTTCATTTTTTTCATGTTAAAGTCCAGTATCGCTCTGGCTTTGCGTACTTCCATGCCATCCATGACACGTAAATGCCATGCACCATCAAGGTCATTGGCTACGACTGTTTGTGTGTAAAGTGTTGTCACTAGGGTGAGAATGAGGCTTGTTTTTTTCAACATTCAAAAACTTCCTTGTACTAAATTTTCGATATTATAATAAAGATTATTTAATGGAGTATGTATGAGATTCTTTTTTGCTTTTTTGTTAGTGGGTATGACACTTTTTGCCAGTGATATCAAGCTCACACAAAAACAAGCCAACTTCATAGCAAAAAAAGTATGGCAAAATGAGGGTGCAGGTAAAGATAAGTATCTCATCTGGTGGAACAAAGGAGAGGACTTTGCAAGTTTGGGCATAGGGCATTTCATCTGGTTTCCTAAAGATCATACTGAACGCTTTAGAGAAGTGTTCCCTATGGTAGTAGCGTTTATGCAAAAAAAAGGTGTAGTTATGCCCTTATGGCTCACCCCTGATACAAACTTTCCTTGGCAGACAAAAGCAGCATTTATAGCTGCCAAAAAAGCCAAAACAAAACAGTATATGGAACTCTTTCATTTTCTTAAAAGTACATTCTCCTACCAAGCAGAGTTTATGGCAGAACGTCTAAAAAATGCACTACCACAGATGTTAGAGAGTGTAAAGGATGAGAAGCAAAAAGAGACCATTCAAGAATGTTTTAATGCTATACTCTATAGCAAAGATGGCACCATAGATAAAAGAGGTTTATATATACTTCTAGACTATACCAACTTCAAAGGTGAGGGGACACTTAAAAGTGAACGTTACAACGGTCAAGGTTGGGGACTTCTACAGGTACTAGAACACATGGATACTAGGGTTACTAACAAATATAAATCATTCTCCAATGCAGCCAAAGCTATGCTCTCAAGACGCATTAAAAATTCACCTCCTGCACGTGGTGAAGAACGCTGGCGTAAAGGGTGGAATGTGAGATTGGATACGTATTGGAAGTAAAAATGTACAATAAACAATTTTCTTATTATTTAGACAGAGTGAGTAAATACGCAGGATACATTGCTGCTATCCTAGTAGTCATCCTCTCACTTTTAGTTGTTTATGATGCTGCGATGCGTTACTTGTTTTCGGCAGGTTCTATAGCACTGCAAGAAGTAGAGTGGCACCTGTTTGATGTGGTGTTTTTGTTGGGGCTTTCGTATGCTTTGAAGCATGATAAGCATGTGAGGGTAGACATTTTCTTTGAACGGTACTCTCCTGATACGCGATGCATTG
>DRQB01000098.1 GCA_011330645.1 Campylobacterota bacterium
GGCAGCAGAGTTACTGGGTGAGAAAGTGGTAAAGTTTAAACACAATGATGTGGAAGATTTACGCCAAAAACTGGAAGCCTACCCTGCAAAAAGGCAAATCATTGCGGTAGAGGGTGTCTACTCTATGGGTGGAGACTTGTGTGCCAAAGAGATATTTGACTTAGCAGAAGAAAAAAATGCGCTCATGATAGTAGATGAAGCGCATTCAGCTGGGGTACTTGGTGAAAAACTTTTAGGGATATTTGAATATTACAACATTACCATTAACGAACGACATATTAAAATGGGTACACTTGGCAAAGCTTATGGAAGTTATGGGGCTTATATTTTAGCTTCATCACACATAATTTCTTTTTTGGTAAACCGTGGCAAACCCATCATCTACTCTACAGCTCCCTCTGTATTTGATACGGCACTGGCACTTGTCAATATGAAGCATATTCAAAAACATGCAAAAAAGTATAGAAAAAAGATAGACAAACGTCAAGGCATAGCAGAACAAATGTTAGGAAAGAAGTGCTCTAGTCTCATTGTACCTATTCGTATGTCTGACAATCTCTCAACACAGCAGATGCAGCAAGAACTTATAGAATATGGCTATCTTGTGGGTGCCATTCGACAACCTACCGTTACCAAACCTATGATGCGCGTTATCTTAAATGCGGGTGTGAGTAAGTCTAAAATCATACATACTTTAGCCATGATTAGAGAGAATTCGGTACAATAAATGAAAAAGGTTATAGATGTTTAATGCCCTTGTCAAAGGCTCTATTATTTTAGCTATCATATTTGCCGTGGCACTAGGTGCTGCATTTATGTATGCCTATGAAGAAATCTCTTTAGATGCAGATAAACTTATTAATTATAAGCCGGAAATCTCTTCTGTTATTTTAGATAGAAATGGTGAAAAACTTGCTTATGTGTTTAAAAAACAACACCGTCTTTATGCTCGTTATGATGAAATACCAGGATTTTTAGTCGAGGGTCTTGTGGCGATGGAAGATACCCGCTTCTTTGAGCATAATGGTGTGAATCCTGATGCTATTTTAAGAGCCATTGTCAAAGATGTCAAAGCAGGTAAGTTTGTTGAGGGTGGAAGTACACTTACTCAACAGCTTATCAAAAACAAACTGCTTAGTAATGAAAAGAAGCTCATGCGTAAAGTAAAAGAAGCGATTTTGGCATTGAAGATTGAGCATGAACTGAGCAAAGAAGAGATACTTGAACGCTATTTGAATGAAATCTCTTACGGTAATAATTATTTTGGTGTAAAAACGGCTGCACAAGGCTACTTTCATAAAGAGTTAGGGGAACTCACACTCAAAGAATCAGCAATGTTGGTAGGGATTCCCAATGCTCCTAGTTTTTATAATCCGCTACGACATTACAAACGTGCGCTAAATCGTGCAAATAATGTTCTTTATCGTATGAAGAGTATTGGCTGGGTATCACAGGTAGATTATCTTGAAGCAGTCAAAGAGTCCCCTAAAGTCTATAAGACATCACTGACACAGAACATCGCACCCTATATTGTGGATGAAGTGGTAAGACGTTTTAAGGGTAAATTAGGAGATATCCGTACGGGTGGCTATCAAATCTATACAACTATAGACATGAAACAGCAAGCCATCGCGAGAGAAGCTGTAAGCTTTGCCTACAAAAAGGCACTCAAAAAGTATCATGAAACTTCTAAAAAGTCAACACTCAATGCAGCGTTTGTTGCTGTAGAGAGTAGTACAGGTGATATATTGGCAATGGTGGGTGGGGAAAGTTATAAACGTTCAGCATTTAATCGTGTCACCCAATCTAAGCGACAGCCAGGTTCAGCCTTTAAACCTTTTATCTATCAAACAGCACTCGATATGGGTTATAACCCTGCCACACCACTTACAGACCTTGCCCGTACATTTGAATATACTTATAAAGGGAAGAAAAAGATATGGGCGCCTAAAAATTATGAACGTGATTTTAAAGGATTTATTACTTTGCGTGAGGCATTGGTGCATTCTAGAAATTTGGCAACCATTAACCTTGTAGCTGATTTGGGAGTCAATACTATTCGTGATAGACTGGCTTTTTTGGATGTGCCTCATATTCCTAAAGATATGTCTATTGCCTTAGGCAATTTGGGACTCAGTCCACTTAAAATGGCACAGATTTTTTCAGTTTTTGCAAACAAGGGGCATATGATAGCACCTAGACTTGTAAGTAAAATCATTGCTAAAGAGGGTGCAGTCATTTATGAGACACGCCCTAAAGAGATAGCAGATTTTACCACACCAGCACAAGCGTATCTTATGACAGATATACTCAAAGATGTGGTGAAACGCGGTACAGGTAGGAATGCACGTGTTAAAGGTTTAGAACTTGCAGGAAAGACAGGGACAACAAATAAAAATGTTGATGCATGGTTTTGTGGATATTCCCCTACGATTGAGGTCATCTCGTGGATAGGAAGAGATAACAATAAACCCATAGGAAAAGGGGCAACAGGTGGAGTAATGGCTGCTCCTTCCTTTGCATACTATTTTAAAAAGTTACTGAAACTCTATCCTGATACAAAACGTGCATTCGATATACCAAAAGGTGTATTTAAAGGTGAATATGAAGGTAGGGTTGAACTTTATACAAAAGAGTCTCCTTTACCTTCTGTCAAAAAACCTGTCAATGCATATGCCAAATATCTAGATGAAGACAATCAGACCATCAGTCCAGAAACAGATACGAGCCTTATGGAGACCATTCATATAGAAGATGATCCTCTAGATACATCAAAAGGTGATGCTTTGCATCCCAAGCGTAATGTGCCTATCCGCCCTGTCTCGGAAGATAGCGGCGAGCTATTTTAATAGGACACTTATTTTATTTAAAGGAAATCGATGCATAGTTTTGCACCAGAAATAATACTCATTACCATCTTAAGTTTAGTGATACTCTCAGATGCCCTTGCCAATAGGTTAAAGGTACCTTCTGTATTTATATTACTGATAGGTTCATACCTTATTTATACCTACTTTAGAGCAGCTGTTCCTATTGACTTGGCAGCAAATTTTTCAACGATTATACTGTTTTGTATTCCTCTTATTTTTATGGGAGATGCCTTGCATCTACACTTTTCAGACATCAAGAAGCATGCTTGGAGTATCTTTTACTTAGCCGTTGTGGCGGTAGCACTGTCCATTACTGTGGGTGCGAGTCTTTCGTATTTTAACGTTTATGAAGGCTTAAGCTTGGGTGCCTATGTGGCACTCTTTGCCATCAACATGGCAACAGATGCAGTCTCTGTACAGTCAGTACTTTCACGTTTTAAAGGTATAAATCATGATATTAAAGTACTCATTGAAGGAGAGTCATTGGGGAATGATGCTACCGCCGTCATCGCTTTTTTCTTCATAGGTTTGCCTTGGATGATGTCTGGGCATATTGATGCAGGACATGCTGCGATGGATGCGATACGTGTGTTTGCAGTAAGCACTGTGGTTGGTTTAGCTCTAGGGTTTGGTTTTTATATGCTCATGAAACTTTTTTCAAACAAAAGAGGGGAGCTTTTTGCTTTTATCGTTGAAGCATATGTTGCGTATGTTCTGGCAGAAGAGATGCATGTAAGTGGGATACTCACACTCATTGTAGCTATTGTAGCAACCAAGGCTTGGATAGACTCAGATTTAGACCAAAGTACTGTAAAAAAGACAAAAAGTTTTATGCGCTCTCTACGCTTAGGAGGGATAGAATCAACCACATATGAAAGATTAGAGTACATCTATGAAATGGCAAAAGAGTTTGGATATATCGCAGCGGTGATGATATTCTTTGTATTGGCAGAGATGGTGGACTTCCATTTATTATGGGAATATAAAACGGAAATCCTGATTATGTTTGTAGCTACCACACTGATACGTGCTGTCTCCATGGCAAAGTTTATGTATTTTGGCAATGTCAAGGCACTTACGTCTATTAAGCCTGTTGGTGTGGAGGGGTGGTTTATCTTGACTTTTTCAGGGATGAAAGGGGCACTCTCTATTATCTTGGTACACATGATACCAGACAGCTTCTCACATAAAGAGATGTTTGAAGCCGTGACGATTGGTGTAGTTGTTTTATCTATTTTTGTTTATGGAACAACACTATGGACGTATTTTACGTTTTTTAAGAAAGAGGAAGAGAAGAGTATTTTTAAGAAATAGCTATCAGAAATTTAGTTATTTTTAAAAATCTGACAGGAGTCCAACAGTAGGAGCTGTTGAACAAGTAAAAAAGAGTCTTTTATAAAATACTAGGGCACATTTGATGTACATCTGTTGCCCATTCAACCACAATGGTATTTATCGTACTTGAATAGTACCCACTGTATGTACTGAGTTTAGTATGCGTATTATCTACTTTTTCTATTTTTATGTAAGGTAGCAATACAGGTGTTTTATTGGAACTAAAAATTCCATCTTGCATTTGACGTGTACAAGAGATTTCGAATTTTGTATGTGTGTTTGTATGTACTTTGCAGGAACCATGAACATTATACATAGTTGAGAAACATCGTGAAGTATTTGCAAGAATATGACGTTTTACATCTTTGAATTTTGCTTTTACTACAGTTGTATCAAAATCATTAGACTTCATATTTGCTTTAAGCTCGTTTATGTTTTTATAGTAAGTGCATCCCCCAAAGAGGAATGAGAGCACGACTAAAAGAACAAGTTTATGATATATTTTAGTCATTGATTTATTTACACTCTTTTGTTTCATTAAAACTAAAGAGTCTAGAACGAGGTACTGCTACTCTTCTGTTTCCTCTTTTCTCATAGACAGAAAAGTCACTTACTGATCTAAATAGGCTGACACTTTTCTTTTTATATACGATTACATAATGTCTATGTTTTGCTGGACGCAGTACAAGTTGAGAGTATTCAGTAAAGGTGGATTGTCCACTTTGTACCTTGTAGTTTACGTTAAATAAGAGCGGTCTTTCTGCTTGCACTTTTGCCACTCTACTAGGTGTATCACTATCTGTTTCAATGATACCAAGTGATGATTTAGAAAAATCACATGATGTCTTACGAAGCATTTTATAATCATACAAGAAGGCATAATAATCATCTGTAAACAGCAGTGTTTTACTTTCTGGTACAAGTTGCACCGTTGCATAATTATTGGTTTTTACATCGACATATGATTTTGTAAAACACCCTGAGAGCATAAATGCACTTATCCCCGCGAATAGTAATTTTTTTATCAATTTTTTTCCTTTTAATTTTGATGTCAAATTATAGTAAAATAAATGTCAAAAATGTCAAAGAATATGGGTTTTAAAGGGGGAGGATAAAAAGTGTTACAAAAAGTGGTTTCGAGCCGAAGCTCGAAAGGGTTTTAGCAAGAGTAAGTAGTGATGTACTCGTGTGCTGTTGGGCGACCTTCAACTGGTACAACGTGTCTGTCGAACATGTAGCTTACATATTCCATAACATAATCAGAACTCATGATAGGTGCTAGGAAGTCATGGTCTTTTTCAAGTCCTTCTAGCGCATCTCTAAATGAATTTGGAAGTTCAGGAATTTTTCTCTCAGCAATCTCTTCTCTTGTAAGCTCAAATAAGTCTTCGTTAAATGGACCTACTAAATCATAACCACCATTTTTGATACCATCAAGACCTGCAATCATAAGTACTGCAAACGCAAGGTAAGGACAAGCAGTAGAATCTGGGAAACGTGTCTCAATTCTA
>DRQB01000099.1 GCA_011330645.1 Campylobacterota bacterium
GATAAAAAGTATGCATTACACCTTATTCCATCAGGGGTACTTAACCCCTCTGCCAAGAACATCGTAGGAAATGGTGTGGTACTTTCTCCTGTAGATTTCATCAAAGAGATGGAGCAGTTTGATAATCTAGAGGGAAGACTTTTTCTTTCAGACAAAGCACATGTTTTACTCCCTTACCATGCACAGATAGACCAAGCTAGAGAGCGTATGAAAGGCGATAAAGCCATTGGTACAACAGGTAAAGGTATCGGACCTGCTTATGGCGATAAGATAGCACGTATTGGTCACAGACTTGGTGAGCTTCTTAACCCTGAAAAATTGACGGCAAAAATTGTAGCATACTTTGCGATGAATAAACCAGTATTTGATGCTATGGGTGTTGAGGCTCCAAATGAAGCAGCGCTTTTAGCAGAGCTTCAAGGCTATAAAGATGCACTGGGTGCTTTTATCACTGATACGACACAGATGATGTGGGAGATTATGGATGCAGACAAAAAAATCTTACTAGAGGGTGCACAAGGTACGATGTTAGACATCGACCATGGTACTTACCCATATGTGACATCATCTACCACTGTAAGTGCAGGAGCATGTTCCGGTCTTGGGATTAACCCTAAAGACATCGGTAAAGTGACAGGTATTGCAAAAGCCTACTGTACCAGAGTAGGAAACGGTCCTTTCCCTTCTGAAGACTTTGGAGACGAGGGTGACACACTTCGTAAAAATGGACATGAGTTTGGTACTACAACAGGTCGCCCAAGAAGATGTGGTTGGTTTGATGCTGTAGCCATGCGTCACGCGGTACGTGTAAACGGTGTAGACCAAGTAGCGCTTATGAAACTTGATGTACTTGATGGTTTTGATGAAGTCAAAGTATGTGTAGCATATGAGGTAGATGGGAAAGAGATAAACTATGTACCATACGATTTAGAAGATGCAACACCTGTATACAAGTCATTCCCAGGTTGGGATAAAACTGAAGGTGTAAGAGTATTTGATGATTTACCAGATACGGCTAAGTCATACATTGAAGCACTTGAAGAGATGATAGGGACAAAGATGGGAATCATTTCCACAAGTCCAGAACGTGAAGACACAATAATTAGATAATAAAGGGGTAGCAATGAGATTAAAACCACAACAGACGGGATATGTAGCAACCAAAATCGGGATTGACTTAGCCAATGCACCTTTTATTACGATGCCAAAGGGTAGAGAAGCAGTGGTAGCAGCTGCTAAAAAAATCATCGATGAAAATCTTGCCAAAGAGCATGCACTTGATGAAAAAGTGAAGAAAATTTTAGATGAGAATTATGATGAGATAGAGTTTCAGCATGCAGATGAGAGACAACTCTTCTTTATGATTAAAAAGAAGATGGCAGCTGAAGCTGGGGTTATTATGAATTATGATGACCGTTACAATGACTTGGCACACCTTATCTTGGATGAACTGTATGAAAACTACCTTGCAGAGTATGATGTGAACGAAAATCAGGTAAAAAATGTGATTTTTAAATCTTTTAAAGCTTTTGCAGATGCTTATGATGAGATAGACGATATTGTTTATGACAAAATTAGAGGTATGGAAAAAGAAGTTGTTCCAGGAAGCCAAGACTATGAGCTTCTCTATGAAAGATTTTATCAAGAGGAACTCTCAAAAAGAGGAATGTTATAATGCAAAAAGTATCACTTTATTTTGAAAATGGATTAATGCTTGAAGCTAAGAGCTTTGGTGCTACAGGTACATCTGTAGGAGAGATTGTATTTAATACTTCTCTTACAGGGTACCAAGAGATTGTTACTGACCCATCTTATGCTGGGCAATTTGTGACATTTACGATGCCAGAGATTGGGAATGTTGGATGTAATGCTCAAGATATGGAAAGTAAAGGTGCGCACTGTAAAGGTATTATCGTACGTACTTACCAAGACAGACCTTCTAACTTCAGATGTGAAGAGACTTTGGCTGCACTTTTAGAAAAAAATGGCGTTTTAGGTATCTGTGAGATAGACACAAGATTCATCACTAAAATGTTGCGTGAAGAGGGTGCCATGATGATGGTAGCTTCAACGGAGATACATGAGGAAGCAGAACTTAAAAAAGTACTTGAAACTTCTCCTCGTATTGAAGATGTAAATTACATCGAGCAGGTGAGTACGAAAGAATCTTATGTACATGATGAAGCACGTTACAACATGGATACATTTAACTATGATAAGCCAGAAACGACTAAGAAAATCATTGCGCTTGATTTTGGTATAAAAAGAAACATCCTTAATGAGCTTACTCATGCAGGCATGGAAGTAACAGTTGTACCTAATGATATGTCAGCAGAAGATATTATCGCTAAGATTGATAGCAAAGAGATTGATGGTGTATTTTTATCCAATGGTCCTGGGGATCCACTTATCTTAAAAGATGAGCAAGAGAAGATTAAAAAACTTATTGCGCATAAAGTGCCACTTTTTGGTATCTGCCTTGGACATCAGTTACTTTCTATCGCGCATGGGTATGATACGTACAAACTACAGTTTGGACACCACGGTGGAAACCACCCTGTACTTAATGCGATGACAAATACCGTAGAAATTACTGCACAGAACCATAACTATAATGTACCAGACAACATTACAGAAGTGGCAACAGTAACACATACAAACTTGTTTGATAATACCATTGAGGGATTGAAGTACAATGACTCTCCAACAATGTCAGTACAGCACCACCCTGAAGCAAGTCCTGGACCACATGAATCAGCATATATCTTTGGCGAATTTGCCAAGATGCTTTAAACGCGACTAGTCGCAAGAGCTTTCTGCTGAAGAAAACACAGCGTTAGCGTAGCAAAATGAGCTTTGCTCATTTGCCTTAAATTGATTAAAAAGGAAGCATTATGAATATTGCTATACTCTTTGGAGGTTCTAGCTTTGAACATGAAATAAGCATTGTCTCTGCGATTACGATGAAAAAAGTGCTTAAAAAATCTACACTGACCTATATTTTCGTCAGTCCTGATAGAGAATTTTATTTGATTGATACAGATAAAATAAACTCTAAACTTTTTTCATCAGGTGAGTATAAAAAAGGGAAACAACTTACACTTAAGCAGGGTGGATTCTTTGTCGATAGTATGTTTGGCTCAAAAGCAGTAGCTTTTGATGGATTACTCAATCTCATTCATGGACGTGATGGTGAAGATGGGAAAATAGCCTCAATGATGGAATTTTTTAACATCCCTTTCATCTCTCCACGTATGGAAGCGTCAGCATTGTCATATAACAAGCTTTATACGAAGTTTTTGGCAGAAAGTCTTGGCGTGAAGACGGTAACCTATGAATACCTTTCAAAAAATGATGAGAGAAAAATCACTATGGATTACCCTGTGATTATTAAACCAGTACGATTGGGTTCAAGTATTGGTGTAAGCATTGTCAAAGAAGCCAGTGAACTTGACTATGCGCTTGATGTGGCCTTTGAGTTTGATACTGATGTGATTGTTGAACCTTTTATCGAAGGTGTAAAAGAGTATAACCAGGCAGGATGTTACACAAATGAATGGGAACTTTCTATTGTAGAGGAGCCACATAAAGAGGAGTTTTTGGATTTTGAGAAAAAATATATGGACTTTTCACGTGATTCTCAAGTTTTAGCTGCAGACATTGATGAAGCTATGAAAACAAAGATACAAGAGAGTTTTAAAAAGATTTATAATCCTCTCTTTTTAGGCAGTATTATACGCTGTGACTTTTTTGTCGTTGATGGTGAAGTATTATTGAATGAAATTAACCCAATTCCAGGTTCTATGGCAAACTACCTTTTCCCTGATTTTGAGGGAATGGTAGAAAGACTTTTTAGAAATTTGCCAAAAGAACAAAATATCTTGATTGATTATCAATATATTCACTCCATACAAAGTGCAAAAGGTAAAGCATAATACTTTTATGCATTCTCTATTCTATATAGATAAATAATATTAAATTATCTATCTATATAATATATTATTTTAATATAAAAATTTAATAATTATTATTACATCAAATTCCCCCTAAAGCACATAAATACGTTACATATTAACACATAAGATTATATTATTTATAACAATAATATAAATTGTAAAATTTACTTTTCTATTCATTATGACTTAAGTTATTTTTCCCTAAAATTGTTACAATATTTATTTAAATATGTAAAAATAAGTGGGAGTGGTTAATGAGAAAACTTTTAATGCTTTTATTGATAACAGTATCAGTAAATGCAGCACAGTTAGGAATAAATGAACATCAAGGGGCAATGGTGCCACTAGATTTAACATTTATCAATGAAAAAGGGGAGAAGGTAACCCTAGAAAAACTCATGGATGGGAAACCAACAATGATAACGCTAAATTACTTTAGATGTGCAGGTATCTGTGGACCCCAACTTGCAGATATGGCAAAAATGTTGAGTAAACTTGATTTGGCAGAAAATACTGATTATAAAGTGTTAACTATTTCATTTGCAGAAAATGAAACACCAGATCTTGCTTCAGCAAAACGCCAAGCATATCTTCATTCAATGACAAGACCTTTTGTGCAGGATGCTTGGCATTTTCTTATTAGTGATAATAATTCATCTGCTATTTTGGCAGATAAAGTAGGATTTACTTATAAAAAAGAAGTTTCAAAGGCAGGTGTGGTTGATTATGTTCACCCTGGTGCGCTTATTATGTTATCTCCCAAAGGGAAAGTGACACGTTACCTTAATGGTATTGGGCAGCTTCCTTTTGATGTAAAAATGGCAGTGATAGAAGCAGGAGAAGGTAAGGTTGGTCCAACCATAGCAAAAAAATTATTATTTTGTTTTGCCTATGATCCAAAAGGTAAGACCTATATCTTTAAATGGGAAAAGGTAGTTGGTGCGTTAATGACGCTTATTATGATTGCCTTCTTTATCTACTTGATAAAAACAAGTAAAAGAAAAGAAGACAATCATCAAGAAAAAGGAGAAAACTAGATGAGTAAAACTTATTTCGACGAAACACACTGTGCCATAGGGCACCCAAAAAGTACATTCATGCAGTGGATGCTTACGATAGACCATAAAAGAATTGGTTTAATGTATGCAGCTGTTATGTTTACGTTCTTTTTTGTAGCTGTAGCTACTGCATTTTTAATGCGTTTGGAACTTTTAGCTCCAGGGCAACAATATATAGATGGAGATACATTTAACCAAGCATTTACATTGCATGGGGTAATTATGATTTTCTTATTTATTGTTCCAGGGATTCCCGCAATATTTGGAAACATAGTGATGCCACTTATGATTGGGGCAAAAGATGTCTCTTTCCCTAGACTTAACTGGTTTACTTTTTGGTTATATATCTTAGGATGTATTATTGCTTTAGCTTCACTGTTTACTGACAATGGATTTGCAGATACAGGTTGGACTTTTTATGCACCATATTCTTTAACAACAAGTACAAATGTTATTTTTACACTTGTAGCAGCATTTATTCTTGGGATGGCATCTATTCTTACAGGTCTTAATTTCTTGGTAACGATTCACAGACTTAGAGCACCAGGAATGACATTCTTTAAAATGCCACTTTTCGTATGGGGTATCTACGCTACTGCATGGATTCAACTTCTAGCAACCCCAGTTGTTGGTATTACACTTGTACTTGCAATGATGGAAAAATTCTTTGGTATTGGTATTTTTGATCCAGCTAAAGGGGGAGACCCAGTACTCTTTGAGCACCTTTTTTGGATTTACTCACACCCAGCAGTCTATCTTATGATTTTACCAGCATTTGGTGTGATGTCTGAGATTATTCCAACATTCTCAAGAAAAGAGATTTTTGGATATAGAACGATTGCACTTTCATCAGCATCTATTGCAGGTATTGGTTATTTAGTATGGGGTCACCACCTTTATACTTCAGGTATGGCAGATCTTGCTAAAACAGTATTCTCATTCCTTACATTCTTTGTTGCGATTCCTACAGGGATTAAATTCTATGACTGGATTGCAACTATGTATGGCGGTAAAATTGTACTTTCTACACCTATGTTATGGGCACTAGGTACAATTATTACTTTTGCTATCGGTGGACTTACAGGGGTAACTATTGCAATGATTGGTGTTGATATTCACCTACAAGATACGTACTATACTGTAGCACACTTTCACTATGCCATGCTAGGTGGGGTTGTCTTTTTACTCTTCGCTGGTATGCACTATTGGTTCCCACTGGTGACAGGTAAAATGTATGATGAGAAAAAAGCAAAAATTGCTTTTTATATGAATTTTATAGGATTTAATCTTCTTTGGTTCCCTATGTTTATTGCTGGATACCTTGGTATGCCAAGACGTTATTTTGATTATTTACCAGAGTTCCAAATTTATCATCAAGCTTCATTTATTGGAGCCGTTATATTTATCTCAGGACTTATTTTTATGTTCTATACATTGATTCAAGGATGGAGAAAAGGTGAAAAAGTAGGACCAAATCCATGGAATGCAACAACATTAGAATGGCATATGCCAACATCACCACCACCATTAGAAAATCACTCTAAAGTACCTTATGTAGATTTTGATCCATACGAGTATAAACATGGTGAACCAGTGGTTAAATTTGATTATACAACAATGAAAAGGATAGACTAATGGCACACGAATATGTACCTGAAATCGCGCTTGATCGCGAGGGGAAAGAGCATGTGGTTCAAGGTTGGCAAGATGACTTTTATGGTGGAAAATTAGGTTTTTGGCTATTTATGTTTACAGAGGTCATGATGTTTGGAGCAATGTTCCTTGCATTAACCTATTACTATACTTTACATACACATGATTTTTTAGAAGCATCTTCTCACCTCAATAGACTTTTGGGTGGGACAAACACAGTCATTTTACTAGTATCTGCACTCACAATGGGACTGGGGCTTTTGAAAATGAGAGCAGGAGATGTCAAAGGCGCTAAACTCATGATATGGGCAACCATTATTCTTGCGTTAATATTCCTTTCTATTAAGGGAGTAGAGTGGACAGAAGAATATCATAATGGTATCTTTTTAAATCATGGTAAATTACTTGCAAGTTCAAGTTTTCCATTTGGAGAAAAGATTTTTTATGGTATGTATTTTACTATGACAGGGCTTCATGGAGTTCATATTATCATTGGTATTGGATTGATGTTATGGCTACTTAAGCGTATAAATGCAGGGAAAGTAACGACAGAACATCATATTTTACATTTTAACATTGCGTTATACTGGGATATTGTACACCTTATTTGGGTATTTGTTTTCCCGTATTTTTATATGATAGGCGCAGGAGATATAGCAGGAGGAGCACCACATGGACATTAAACAATATCAAGAAGAGCGAACACGCTATTATAAGGTACTCATAGGGCTATTGCTCTTAACCGCACTAACATTTGTTCAACCGTATTATTTTTTAGAAAATATTACATTTACTGCACAGATGGGGATTGCTGTCGTTAAAGCATGGTTGATTTTAATGTATTATATGCACTTAAAAGGTGATAAACTGATCGGTACAATGACACTCTTTTCATTGGCATTGGTAGCAGTTTTCTTTATTATTGTTGTTGCAATCGATGTAACACACTTTCAATTTGGGTCTGAGAGTTATATTACTTCAGCGCCCCATGCAAACTAAGGAGTAAACATGAGTAATAGTTTACAAGGGTTCGATACAATGGCAGCAACATTTGCTGCAGATGTAGATCATGCGTTTTGGCTTAATTTTTGGATATCAATTATATTAGGATTGTCGGTAATAGTACCAATGTTTTATTTTGCATGGAAATATAGAGCAGATAAAGTCAAAGATGAAGAGATAAGTACGGCAACACATAATACAGTCTTAGAAATTGCATGGACATTGATTCCTACTGCAATGCTTATGGTACTTTTTTATTATGGGTATTCTTCTATGAAGATACTTAGAACAATGCCAGCAGAGAGTGAAAGTATTGTTATAGATCTAGAAGGTAAAAAATGGTCTTGGAACCATACTTATGCCGCAAATAAAGCTGGATTTGTACATAAAAGTGCAGAGTTGTATGTTCCAAAAGGTAAAAATATTATCTTAAAAATGCATGCACCAATTAATGATGTAATCCATGCATACTTTGTACCTGCGTTTCGTATGAAAGAAGATGTGGTTCCTGGACGTGTAACGAAACAATGGTTTAACGCTGAAAAACTGGGAACTTATGATGTTGAGTGTGCAGAGTATTGTGGTACACGCCACTCATACATGCTTACAAAAATACATGTAATCCCAGAGGCAGAATATAACGCATGGTTTGAAGGTAATTCAAAAGTTGGACCAGGTGAAAAAGAGGTAGCGAAATCTAAAGGACATGAACTTTATGATATGAATGGATGTTCTGGATGTCACTCAATTGATTCAGATACAGTATTGGTTGGACCTGGTCTTAAAGGCATTGGTGCAAAACATGATGCACAATACTTAAAAGATGCGATATTGACACCAAACAAAGATGTTCCAGAAGGCTTTACAGCAGGTATTATGCCACCATTTAATATGTCAGATGAAGATGTGTCAGCGCTTGTTGATTACATCAAAACAGGTAAGTAATGGTAAAAGACTTTTTTATTGTTACAAAATTTGTCCTCTCTTTTGCGGTGAGTCTCTCCGCACTCTTTGCCTATGTTATGGCAAAGGGAGAGGTGGGATTAGATATGCTCTTGGCAACATTATCTGTACTTCTTGTCGCGATGGGTGTTTCAACACTTAATCAGGTACAAGAGTATAAATCTGATGCCAAAATGGAAAGAACGAAGAACCGTCCCATTGCTTCAGGTAGAATGACTCCCCAAATAGGACTTATTATCGGTATTGTATTAATAGTCTTGGCTATGATACTTATCTATAGTTTATTAGGTTTAACGGGTGTCAATATATTTATGTTTGCTTTTATATGGTACAACGCTATGTACACACCACTAAAGAAAAAATCTGCATTGGCTGTAGTTCCTGGTGCCATTTTAGGTGTGATTCCTCCAGCAATTGGATGGCTAGTTGCAGGGCATACACTCTTAGAGTTAGAGTTTATTGCTTTAGCACTTTATTTTTTTATTTGGCAAGTGCCACATTTTTGGTTACTTGTCATGCTCTTTCATGGAGATTATAAAGATGGAGGTTATCCTACGGCTATGCGTCTTTTTGGACAGGCGAGTTTACAAAGACTCACTTTTGTATGGTTAATCTTTACTATTCAAGCAGGGATATTTTTGGTATGGGTCTATCAACCTTATACGCTAACCGTTTTCTTAAGTGTCCTTATTGGTATCTGGGCATTTATTAGTGCTTTTGAACTCTTAAGTGATAAATTTGAACTGAAAAATGCACGTTCTGTATTTTGGAAGATTAATGCGGCATTTTTAGGTATTATTATTCTGTTAAGTATTGACGAATATATCAAACATCATATCGTATAATCTATCTGTTATCCCAAAGCTTAGGCTTTGGTTTGACGTTCTATAATACATCCACTATTTTACATACTAAAGGATTTCTTTTGAAAGAAGAAACATTTTCACTTCAAACAATGTTGTCAACTCTCTATAAAATAAAAAATAATAAAGCAAAAAAAAGACTTATTTTTGATCAAGCACCTATAGGTGGGATTGGAAGCCAATGGGTGAAAGCTTTTTTTATCTCTTTACCTATTATTTTGTATATTGGTATTTTCAATCCCAAAATTTTTGCTATGTTAGGGATAGCACAAGCAATTATTTTTTATATCGTTTTTTTATCTATGATTATGATTATGATTGCAGGATTGACATTTATTAACAACAATAAAGTGATGAGACAAATTGCACCATCATGGAACAAACTATTTCCTTCCGTTGAGTTAACACAAGTACTCTCCTCTGGTACAACTCCTTATAAAGATTTTTTGAAATCTTACAATAGGCTACTCTCTATGGATTTGGATGATAAGGAATTGGAAACAAAAATGAAAGAAAATTTCCAACACATGCAGGAAGAAAATAAAGAAATCTATGAGATGATGACGAACAGAAGATAGATAAATTAGGACTTTTTTTATCTTATAAAAATCAATATATTTGATTGATTAAATAAGAGACAAAAACTCCTTTATATGTCTAAAATAATTAATTTTTACGTCAACTGTAACCTTTTGAGTCAAATAAAACCATTCATTGTGTATTTAAGTATTTGTATAATCAAATAAGATTATAATTATTATTGAATGTTGTAATTTACAACATATAATTTACACAAGGGGGTATGCATGCAATCAAATGCAGCATTGGAATATGATTATTCTGTGGCAAAATTGTTTACTTATACAACAATTTTATTCGGAATTTTAGGTATGTTAATTGGTACGCTTATCGCAGCACAATTGGCTTTTCCTGAATTAAACTATTTTTTTGGAGAGTATGGGACTTTTTCTAGACTAAGACCTATGCACACAAATATTGTTATTTTTGGATTTACAGTTTCTGGAATCTTCGCTACATGGTACTATGTAGGACAAAGAGTTCTTAAGGTATCCATGTCAGAGTCAAAATTTTTGATGTTTATTGGTAAACTTCATTTTTGGCTTTACTTTTTTGGTGCACTTGTTGCGGTAACAACACTACTATTAGGGTATACACAATCGCATGAGTACGCTCAGTTTGTATGGCCAGTAGATATTGCTATCGTCGTTGTATGGGTTCTATGGGGTGTTTCTATCATGGGACTTGTAGGGATTAGACGTGAAAAAGCACTCTATATCTCTGTGTGGTACTATATTGCATGTTTCTTAGGTGTGGCTATGCTTTACCTTTTCAACAATATGCAAATACCAACATACTTCGCTACAGAAGGTTTAGGTAGTGTGCTGCACTCAGTTTCAATGTATTCAGGAACCAATGATGCACTTGTTCAATGGTGGTATGGTCATAATGCGGTTGCATTTGCCTTTACTGTGCCTATTATTGCAATGAGTTATTACTTCCTTCCAAAAGAATCAGGTCAAGCGATTTATTCATATAAACTTTCTCTACTTTCTTTCTGGGGACTTATGTTTGTTTACCTATGGGCTGGTTCACACCACCTTTTATGGTCAACAGTACCTGACTGGATGCAGACAATGGGTTCAGCGTTCTCTGTAGTACTTATTTTACCTTCATGGGGTTCAGCGATTAACATGCTCCTTACAATGAAAGGTGAGTGGAACCAATTGACAGATAACCCATTGATTAAATTCATGGTACTTGCATCAACATTCTACATGCTATCAACGATTGAAGGACCAATTCAAGCGGTGAAATCAGTCAATGCGATTGCGCACTTTACAGATTGGATTCCTGGACACGTTCATGATGGTGTACTTGGTTGGGTTGCCTTTATGATTATGGCTGGTATCATGCATATGGCACCACGTATGTTCAAAAGAGAACTTTACTCTAAAAAAATCATTGAAGCACAATTTTGGCTTCAAACAACAGCCGTTGTACTCTACTTTACATCTATGTGGATTGCAGGGATTACACAAGGTATGATGTGGAGAGCAGTGGATGAGTATGGTAACTTGATGTACTCATTTATCGATACAGTAACTGTACTTCATCCATACTATGCGATCAGAGCACTTTCAGGGGTACTTTACCTAGCAGGGTTCATTATGTTCGCTTACAATATTTACAAAACTATGACTGCAGGTAAAGAATTAACTTCAGAACCACAGTTTAGAACACCTATGGCATAAGGGAGGTAGACATTATGTTTTTTCATTGGTTAGAAAAAAATCCATTCTTCTTTGTTGCAGGAGTGTCGATTGTTATTTCATTTGCGGGATTGATTGAAATCGTTCCAAACTTTGCACAGGCGGCGCGTCCGCTTATAGATATGAAGCCACGTACTGTGCTTCAGCTTGCGGGTAAAGAAGTGTACATGAAAGATAACTGTATTGCGTGTCATTCACAAATGATTCGTCCATTTAAATCTGAGACGGATCGTTATGGTAACTACTCACTTTCTGGTGAGTATGCATATGACAGACCATTTTTATGGGGTTCTAAAAGAACAGGTCCAGACTTACACCGTATTGGTAATTACCGTACAACAGACTGGCATGAAGCACATATGCTAAACCCGCCTAAAATTGTACCAGGTTCAATTATGCCAGCATATAAACATATGTTTACAAATGTAGCAGATATTGAAACAGCATATGCTGAAGCAGTCACAGTTAAAAATGCTTTCCATACACCTTATGGTCCTGAGTTTAAAAGAACCAGAGAAGCATGGGATGCACATCGTCCAAAAGTCATAGAAGATGCGAAAAAAATCGCAGCAGATATGAAAGATGAAGGTGTGAAGAAAATGGTTGCAAATGGTCAAGTACCAGAAATTGTAGCATTGATTGCATATCTCAATAGCTTGAAATAAGCAGGTAGAAGATGGGTATAACAGAATTACAAGGGTATGCATCTTTCTTTATGACTATATTTTTGGTGATAATGTTATATTGGTACATCATATACCTATATAGAAGTGAAAAAAAAGGTGAGCGTGATTATGAAAAATATGGGAATATTGCACTTGATGATGAAATCACAAGTACACCTGTAGAAGATAAACCAGCGTCTCAAAGACACAAGGAGGAGAATAAATGAATAGTTTAATGATAAAAGCATTGGGGTTTGCTGTTATTTTGGTATTGGCAACCATTTTTGTGGTGACAAAACTGAATATTGACATCTTCGCAGATTCAATCAATGCGATAACAATGGGTGGGGCAATTGCTATTGCTGTACTTACAGCAGCAGTTACGGTTAAGTATATTAATCAAATGAAAACAGACACAGCATCTGGGCATCTTTCAGAAGATAACTGGGATGGTATTGGTGAGTATGAAAATGAACTTCCATCAGGATGGGCATATACATTCTTAGCTGTATTCTTATGGTCAATGTGGTATGGATTCTTTGGATACCCAGTGAATGCCTACTCTCAAATTGGTGAATACAACGAAGAAGTACTTGCATACAATGCAAAATTTGAAGCAACGCATAAAAATGCAGATGCAGCAACATTGAAAGAAATGGGTGAGTCTATCTTCTTGGTACAATGTTCTCAGTGTCATGGTGCAACAGGTGATGGACTTTCAGGTAGAGCACAAGACTTTACAGCAAGAATGAGTAAAGAACAAGTGCTTTATACGATTAAGAATGGTTCAAACCAATTAGGTTATGCTATGGGTGCAATGCCTCCAATGATGGCACAAGGTAAAGATGCTGAAGATATTGCAGAGTATATCGCTGGTGGTATGAAGGGTACGCAGCCTGCATCATTTGCAGCATGTGCTTCTTGTCATGGTACAGATGGTAAAGGTAACAATGGTATGGCACCTAACCTTGCAGCATATGACGGTACATTATTGTCACATGTGCTTGAGCATGGTAAAAAAGGTATGATAGGTAGAATGCCATCATTTAAAACACTGATTACACCAGTGCAAGAAAAAGCTTTGACTGCCTATGTGCAGACATTGTCAAACTAAGGAGTTCACATGGCAGAAAATACTAAAAGAAGTGTATTCGGATTTCATGGATTATTTGGCTTTTTGATTTCAGTTGTGGGGTTACTTACTATCTGTGTAGGATTAATGCTTATGGTCATTGCGGTACAAAGAAATGCACAGGTAAGACCTTATGATCCAGCACCTATTAGAGATGTACATAATCTCAAGATGATCTCTGTAGATAATAAAAACTTTGCGTTTCAAACAAAGGATAAATAATGATTAGATATATGGATAAAATACTTTTTGCATGTTTGGCTTTTTCAGCAATAGCTGCAGTCTATTTGGCTCAAAGTGGCACACTTTTATACGTAGGTTAAAATGATTAGAATACAAGTACGGGCAGGCCTCTATAAAGGGGTTTTTGCCATACTTGCTTTATGGATACTTCCACTATTACTCAATGCTCAAACAACACACACACTTAGAAATGATTTATTAAAGTTAGAAGCAGTACAGCTCGTAGAAAATATGGGTCAAGAACTTCAAGATAAAACAGGCATTCATGAGTATGTGATAGCAACTAATGAGCATTTCCCTGAGAAATTTAATTTAGTATCGTATAGTAGACAGTATGAAGCAAAGCTAAGTAAACCATACGTATTGTTTATCTTTGCTCCTTACGCAAAGATAACCAAAAAATCTGATGCGCGTGGAAGGATAGGGATTATTCCTTCTTCTGAGACGATACGATCAATGTATAACTATGAGGATGTACGAGATGCGGCTATTAATATAGTGGCACTGAAAGATAGTAATACAGAGGAAGATAAATATAATGTAGGTGTGTTACAAGCTTACTCTGAACTTGCTGACAATATTGCAAAGGCTAAACATATTACATTAAAAACAACGATAAAAGATGAGATGAGTACCATCGTATTAATTTTACGACTATTGATTTATACAGGTTCTCTTTTGGTTTTATGGATGTTCTTTTTAAGACCACTTTATATGAGGATAAAAAATGGAAAAAAATAACAATAAGACGTATTGGCCTCATATGATTTTAGGCTTTTTGATTATAGGGTTGACACTTGGATATTGGACAGTTAAATCTGCTTCTTCTATTCCTGTACAAGAAGTCAATAAGTATATGCTGAAGTATCAAAAAGCTGATTTGGGGATTAATGAAATCTTAGAAAAGAAACAAGCATTTGATAAAGTCTATACTATAGCATTAAAAAATGTAAAAATGATGGTGATGACGGATAATGTTAATTCAAATCTTCCTCAACCAAATGTCATTCAACTCGTTAAGGGTGAGAATCAATTTTCTTACATTGTGAGCAAAAAAGATGGCACTGTTGTGAATGATGCCAATGTAAGTTTCTTACTTACACGTCCGCATACGGTCAATGATGATGTGATGATTGAACAGGTTCCTTCTAATAATGGCGTATATAGAACTCCAGTGATAGATATCGAAAAACCTGGTAGATATACACTACAATGTCGTGTAAAAATAAATGATAATGAGATAGGATATTCTGAGCTTCCAGCCTATTTGAAACCTTAGTATATTTGTCGGGGTAAGGGTACCCCGACCCACGATTATTATGTTATAATCTTTCCCATGAACACACTCCATATTTACCCCACATCAAGAGCCTTACGTACCATTAGTCAAAATCAAAAAGAGACAGATGGATTTTTGCCCACACTTATGCGTATGGATGAGTTTGAACAACGTGCCATACTTCTTGAAAATAAAATACAAATAGACCCACTACAACGCATTTTACTTTTGCGCAAAGCAGCTACTTTTGACGCGTTTGAGGACTTAAAACTAGACTTGTCTTTGGTACGGTTTTTTACTAAAAGTGATGCACTTTTTAAGTTTTTTGAAGAACTCTCAGCAGAAGGTGTAAGCTTTGATACTTTGGCAGAGGCAGATGCCTATGCTGAATTTGGCACACATCTTGAGATATTGGAACGTTTGCTGGCAAACTATCATAGCCTACTTGAAAGTCAAGGGTACACTGATAAAGCTTTTGTACCACAGAACTATAGACTTAATGAGGGGTTTTTAACTACTTATGAAAGTATAGAAGTTCACTTAGAAGGGTATTTGAGCCAGTTTGAATTAAAACTTTTAGAGGATATCTCTAAACAAGTAGCACTTAGTATACACTACACCACAAGCAAGTTTAATGTAAAGATGCAAGAGCGTTTTGAGGCTTTAGGGGTAACACTTCCTAACCACAAGCATATTCATTTTTCACTGAGTGATAAAAAGATACTACAGGTAGAAAACAATGAACGCCCACTTGATGCAAAAGTCTATGCCGTAGAAGAGAGAGAAGAACAGATAGCTATTGCCTTTAGAGAGATAGAAAAGATGGTAGGAAGTGGCATAAATCCAGAAAAGATAGTCCTCATCTTACCTGATGAAAGTTTTAAAGAGCATTTTACACTCTTTGACACCCATAACAACCTAAACTTCGCGATGGGATACGACTATAGCAACGGTCGTATCTATAAATCACTCGAAGCTCTCTATAGATACTGGCAGAGTAGGGATGATGAGAGCAAGAAGCTGTTAGAACGTTACGGTTTTAACTTAGAAGAGATAGAAAAAGTACCTACAGGTAAAAAAAGTGAAGTTGGTCTCTTTTTTGCTGAAATTGATAGACTTGGACTTCACGACACTCCTTTGGTAAATGGTGAAAAGAAAGAAAAGTTTAATGAACGTGTTTACGAGAAGTACTTGCATTTCATCAAAGTATTGGAATCAGAAGAACTCACTCTCAAAGAGTGGCTTTTTTTATGGCTTAAGTCTCTAAGTAAAGTAACCATGGATGATGTACGAGGTGGACTTGTTACGGTGATGGGTGTACTAGAGACTAGAGGTGTGAGTTTTGAAGGTGTGGTCATCGTAGATTTTAACGAAGGTGTAGTGCCTGCTACATCAAGTAAAGACCAGTTTCTAAACTCACAAGTTAGAGCTTTTGCCAACCTTCCTACTAAAAACGACAGAGAAGCCTTACAAAAGCAGTATTATAAACGCTTACTTGAACAAGCAAACAAAGCAAGCATTATCTATAGTACCTCTGACAACAAACTCCCCTCAAAGTTCCTCTATGAACTTGGCTTAGAAAAAGCCCAACAGACACAGGCACAGTTTGACCTGCTATACAATCAACCCTCACAACTAAATGTGCAAGATGATCCTGTGGTAGAGCATTTTGATGCAGGTGCCATTACATGGTCAGCTTCACGCTTGAAGACTTTTTTAGACTGTAAGCGAAAGTATTACTATAGGTACATTCAAAGATTACAAGCCAAACCAGAAGAAGAGCTAAATGAGGGTGCATTTTTGC
>DRQB01000100.1 GCA_011330645.1 Campylobacterota bacterium
AGGTTTGGAAAAAGCATTAGACGAATTTTTAGCTTACGTGAGTGCAAAAGGGATGCTCAAAGAGGCAAAGTAATGCAAACATTTGATGTTTTTCTTGAAAATAAACCACTCTACTACAAAGAGATAGATCATGAGCGTGTACATGACGCTTATGGTCTACTCAAGCCACAGTTAAAACATCCTAGAACAGTACATATTGTCGGTACCAATGGTAAAGGCTCAACTGGGCGTATGTTGGCACATTTGGCATATAAATCTGGGATGAGTGTAGGGCATTACTCTTCACCCCATATTTTGAAATTTAATGAACGTATTTGGATAGATGGTAGTGATGCTTCTGATGAAGTACTTGAAAGTGCACATCAACGGCTTTTTTCTATTTTGGGAAAAGAGATGTCTGATGCATTGAGCTATTTTGAATACACGACACTTTTAGCCTTTGTAGTTTTTGAGAATTGTGACTTGATGGTACTCGAGGCTGGTCTTGGGGGTGAGTTTGATGCGACCAATGTCTGTGACAAAGAGCTCAGTATCATCACGCCTATTGGTATAGACCATCAGGCGTTTTTGGGTGAGAGTATAGAAGAGATAGCGGAAACAAAGATACGCAGTATACAGAAGCAGATGTTGTTAGCACCACAGCCTTATGATGAGGTGGTAAAGGTGGCAAAAAAGATTGCCAACGAGAAAGGTGCAGTTCTTCGACAAGTTCAGGAGCCGATGGATAAAGTGATTGAACTTGCAAAAGCCAAAGGCTGGGGTGATTACCTCATAGACAATGCAACAGTAGCCATACAAGCCTTAGAGATTTTAGGTATTAAGTATGATTTGAATGACTTAAAAACCTTAGAGCTTTTCGGACGTTTTTATGCCTTGACAGAGAACATACGCATTGACGTAGGGCACAATCCTTTAGCTGCACATGCCATAGAAAAAGCCTTAGATAACAAAGTAGTACTCATCTATAACTCTTTGGATGACAAAGATTATGAAGAGGTGTTAAGAACGCTTAAACCTAAAGTGAAACGTGTAGAGATTATTAAAATTGATTCACAACGTGCGACGACTTTGGAAGAGATAGAAAAAGCGTTGCAAACCGTAGGTTTGGAATATAGTTATTTTAAGAATGAAATAAAAGAAGAGGAAAACTATTTGGTTTTTGGTTCCTTTTATGTTGTAGAAGAATTTTTAAAACAATATAATCTGTAGGGTGTTGTGCCCTCACAACACCGTTAGTTGGAATATGATAAAAATTTAAAATTGTAATTTAAATATGTGGTGTTGTCATGGGACAACACCCTACAAAAAAAGGATAGATAAAAGCACATGTACCAAAGTAATATATATGAATATCTAGAGACACTAAGTGAAGATAAACTTCTCATCTGTAATGATGATAAAGAGGCAATACAAGTACGAGATGTTGCAGTTCTTCTTGGATTTGACACCTTTGTATTACCTGACTTACGTGTAGCAGTAGGTGAAGACCTGCGTGCGTATGCAGAAGATGTACAGTTGCTTTTTTTACAACTCTCAGATTTTTATAAAAGTACGCAGAAAAAAGTACTCATTTCACCACTACGAACCTTGCTGATCCCTTTCCCTAAACCAGAGTATTTTTCATCTCAGACTATAGAATTTGGAGAGACACTTAATCTTCAAGCACTTAAAGACCGACTCTATCAATGGGGCTACCACTTTACAGATATCGCTTCCGCACCGAGTGAAGTCTCTTTTCGTGGGGACATTATAGATATTTATCCTATAGATGCAGAGAAACCTTATCGTATATCACTTTTTGATGAAGAGGTAGAGACAATACAGCATTATGATGAAGGTACACAAAAACGTGTGAGTGAAGAACTAGAAGCACTTACTTTCACTCCTGCTTTTTTAGCTTTAGATACAGCTGCATATGAAGCACTTAGAAATAGATGTGAGCGCAGTGCCTATGATACTTTTGTCAAAGATATAGACTCTTTAGGACTTTGGCACCTAGAAGAATTAGGGCAGAGTGCTTTAGAACAGTTTTCCAGTGTATGGGCATCCAATTTGGATGATGAACTCAAAGAAGTTTATGAGTTGAGTGAACCTCTAGTTCCTCGTAAATCTTTTTTACTCCCTGCTATTCCTGAAGGCTCTAAATATCGTGACCTTGAAGCCGTCAACCCTAACAAACTTTTAGAGTCACATAAAGAGAAAAAGATTACCATCATCGCTAAGAATGAGAGTATCGTTAGAGGCTCTGAATTACACTCATTTGAAAATATAGAGTTTGTCTATCAAGAGGGGATTGTTAATCTTCTAGGCTCAGACAGGCTCATTCTCTCTCTCAATAAACCACTCAAACGTAAAAAAGTAAAAAAAGCTTCTATCATACTAGATGAGCTGAAACCGGGTGACTATGTAGTGCATGAGAACTATGGTGTAGGTATTTTTAAAGGGATAGAGAAGCGTGAAATACTGGGCTCTCTCTCAGAGTTTGTGGTAATGCATTACCAAAATGAAGATGCCTTGCTCATTCCTGTGTCGAGTCTTGAAGTCATAGACCGTTATGTGGCTGAAGGCGGTGCTTTACCTGTACTTGACCGTATGGGGAAAGCCAGCTTTAAAAAGCTTAAAGCCAAAGTCAAAGAGAAACTTTTTGCCATCGCTTCACAAATCATCAACCTTTCTGCACAGCGTCATCTGAAAAAAGGTATCAAACTCAAACGAAACATGGAAGAGCATGCCATCTTTATGTCTGAAGCAGGGTTTGTACATACCGAAGACCAAGAACGTGCCATTAATGATATGTTGGATGATATGGCATCGGGTAAGATGATGGATAGACTGCTTTCTGCAGATGTTGGGTTTGGTAAAACAGAAGTAGCGATGAATGGGATGTTTGTAGCTGTGAAAAATGGGTATCAGGCGATGATGATTGCCCCTACCACATTACTTTCTTCTCAACATTATAAATCACTCAAAGAGCGTTTTTATAACCATGGCATTAAAGTGGCAAAACTTGATAGGTTTTCTACAGCCAAAGAGAAGACACTCACACTTAGAGGCTTAGAAGAGGGGACTATAGATGTTGTGGTTGGAACGCATGCACTACTTAAAGCCAAATTTAAAAATTTAGCCCTTGTTATCATAGATGAAGAGCATAAGTTTGGAGTGAAACAAAAAGAAGCTCTGAAAGAGATAGCCATAGATGTGCATCTGCTCTCTATGTCTGCAACACCTATTCCTCGTTCACTCAATCTTGCCATGTCAGATGTAAAATCTTTCTCTGAAATCTTAACGCCTCCTACGGAACGTTTAGGTGTAAGAACTTTTGTAAAGTCGTATGACGATAAAGTCATTAAAGAAGCGATTTTAAGAGAGATACGTAGAGGTGGGCAGATATTTTATGTCTTTAACTCCATTGCAGGGATAGAAGAGAAGAAGAAAGTTCTTTTAGAGATACTCCCGAAACTTCGTGTAGCCGTATTGCACTCCAAAATCTCTGCCAAAGAGACAGAAGATGAGATGATGAAGTTTGAAGATGGGGAATATGATGTACTGCTCTCTACTTCCATCGTAGAGTCAGGTATTCATATGCCTCATGCCAATACCATGATAGTCGATGGAGCAGACAACTTTGGTATAGCCGACTTACATCAGCTTCGTGGGCGTGTAGGTCGTGGAGGAAAAGAGGGGTACTGTTACTTTATAGTGACAGACAAAGAGCGTTTAACCGACAATGCCAAACGTCGTCTGCTGGCACTTGAATCGCACTCTGATTTAGGCTCAGGAGCAGTGTTAGCCTTCCATGACTTGGAAATACGTGGTGGAGGGAATATCATCGGGGAAGCCCAATCTGGACATATCAAACAGATAGGGTACTCGCTTTACTTGCGTATGCTTGAAGATGCCATTAAAGAACTGAGTGGACAAGATAAAGAGGTCGCCCATAACATCGATATGAAACTCTCAGTTGACGCGTACCTGAATGAAGAACTCATAGAAGAAGACAGATTAAGACTTGAACTTTATAGACGGC
>DRQB01000101.1 GCA_011330645.1 Campylobacterota bacterium
ACTTGCAAGGTATTGTACGGATCCGCTAAAGGGATAATGCCAAAGAGCATGGAAGTACCAAAAGTGCCTTCCAAGATATGCCAACCATAGGCATTAGCAGCAAAGTATAAAAACAAGATACCTATCTGTGTTGTCCGTCTAAGGAGCAAATACTTCATATTTTTCATTAGTATTCTACCTCCATATTCAGATAATCAGAAGCTTCTTTTTCACTTCGTTTAGTTTGCGTATGTATGGCTTTCGCATCTTTGACGCGTTCCTGATCTTTAGTATCCCAACCTTTGACATAATAATCACCTGCTCTGCCTTTAGCTACTTCATTAGGTAAGACAAAAATCGCAGGTTTTTCAGTCACACATGCTTGCTCACATAGACCACAGCCGGTACAAACATCATCGTGTACTATAGGTAAAAGATACGCATGTTTACCTGTTCTCTCATTTTTTTGATACTCAATCGTAATCGCACTATCCAACAATGGACATGCTCTATAACAAGCATCACACTGTATACCCCAAAAAGAGATACATGACTCTTTGTGTACCACAGCCAAGCCCATAGATGCTTTATTAATGTCTAGCTCTTTCTTTTCATTGAGCAAACTAGGCATATCTAAAGCTCCCGATGGGCATACAGGCACACAAGGGATGTCTTCACACATATAACAAGGGACTTCAAGAGGTATAAAATAAGGGGTACCGATGAGTAAGGAGTCGCCCCCTTTTGCCATTTTTAGCGTACCTTCTCTTTGTTCTCCTGTTTGTGTATCTCTATTGGTTTCTCTATTGACACAAGCCTCTGCACATAGCCCACACTTGATACATGCCGTCAAAAAATCTTTTTCAGGTAATGCACCAGGAGGTCTAAGTACTAAAGGTGATGCTTTGACACTGTCTGTATATCCACTCCATAACATTCCACCAAGTGCAGCAAGCCCCACACTTTGCAGGGTCGTCGCCATAAAATTTCGTCTGTTATTAGAGTGTGCCATTTTTCTTATGCCTTATAGAGTTTGACTGCACATTTTTTATAGTCAGTCTGTTTAGACATTGGACATGTCGCATCAAGACACACTTTGTTGATAAAGACTTTTTCATCAAACCATGGTACAAAGACAAGTCCTTGCGGTGGTCTGTTACGTCCACGTGTCTCTACTCTTGCTTTAACTTTACCCCGACGTGAATCTACCCAAATCAAGCCACCTTGTTTGAAGCCTTTTTCTTTAGCATCTTTAGGGTTCATGTAACAAAGTGCTTCAGGTACCGCACGGAAGAGTTCAGGTACTCTCATCGTCATCGTACCTGAGTGCCAGTGTTCTAGTACACGCCCTGTACAGAGCCATGTGTCATAACTTTCATCTGGCATTTCTGGTGGATCCATATATGGTCTTGCATAGATTTTGGCTTTATTTTTAAGTGACTTTTTGTTTTTATCTTTAATCCCTTTAAGATCACCCTGAGCCAATGCCTTAGCCAATGGACCATAGAAGGCAAAGTCTTTTAATCCAGCTTCTTTGGCTGCTTTGGCTGCATATGGGTCATACTTGACATTAAATCTCCAGTGTGTCTCTTTACCATCAACCACTGGCCATTTAAGTCCTCTTACTTTATGATAGACATTAAATGGTGCAAGGTCATGTCCATGTCCTCTACCAAAGCTTGCATACTCTTCAAAGAGATACTCATGGAGCATAAATCCATATCCTTCAAATACTTTACCGTCTGAGCCTTTAACATTTCTACTATCCCCAAGACACTCAGAGTTATCATAACCTTTTTGTGGGAATTTTTTCATGTCAATTTTATAAGATTTTGCTTTTTTATTAGCAAAAAGGATGTCATACATTGTTGTATTTTCATCATATCCCATTTTTTTGGCATCTTTAATAACATTAGGAAGTTTTTTACCATTACGTAAAGTATATTCACCCCATAAGTCTTTGACTGTAAAGCGTTTAGAAAGTTCAACCCACTGCCAAGTATCTGACATTGCATCCCCTACAGGAAGTACTTGTTGTCTCCAGTGCTGTGTACGACGCTCTGCATTTCCATACGCACCCCATTTTTCATAAATCATCGCGGAAGGAAGCACTAGGTCAGAGACTTTAGCTGAGATACCAGGGTACCCGTCAGAAGTCACAATAAAGTTATCCATCTCACGTGCTGCTTTTATCCAGTGTGATGCAGATGCAGAATCTTGGTAGGCATTACATACATTTACCCATGCAAATTTAATGACACCATCTTCAATATCTCTATGGATTTTCATAATGTGCTGGTTACCTACAGGGTTTAGTGTACCCTCTGGGATTGACCATTTTTTCTCTGCTATTTTTCTGTGTTTAGGGTTTTTCACCATCATATCTGCTGGAAGTCTATGACAGAATGTTCCTACTTCTCTTGCTGTACCACACGCAGATGGTTGACCTGTAAGTGAGAATGCTCCAGAACCTGGTTTGGCTTGTTTATTGAGCATAAAGTGTACATTGTATGAAAGTGTATTTACCCATGTACCACGTGTATGTTGGTTCATACCCATCGTCCAGAAACTTACCACTTTTCTGTTTTTCTCTATGTAAAGATCTGCAAGTGCCTGAAGTTTTTTCTTAAATGCTTCGATGTCCTCATTTGGATCACCTTTGGCAACTTTAGCAGTATATTCAAGCGTATATGGCTCTAAAGACTTTTTATATTCTTCAAAAGAGATTTCCCAGTGTTTGAGCGTACCTGCTGTATTTTTCATGGTATCGCCAGCTTTGTAGCCGTATGGCTCGAGTGCTTTACCTTCGTTATCCGAGAGTACTTTTGACATCTCTTTATTAATCGTTTGCATCTCAAGTGCTGAGTATTTACCAGCTGAGCCATCTTTGTTTACTGGTGTCACAGATTTTTCACCTGCACGTCTCATACCATACCCGATGTTTGCCGGTCCTGTTGCAAAGACCATATGTTCTTTCACAAAATCCCAATCGATAATTTTTTCTTTCTCATCTCTCATAACAATTTCACGGGCAATGTAGTTCCACAATGCTAAGTCAGTGTTTGGCGTAAAGATAATTTCCATATCTGCCAAATCTGAACTTCTTGTTCTATAAGTAGAAATATTGACTACTTTTACTTTGTCTGGATTAGAAAGTTTTCTATCTGTGACCCTTGACCATAAAATAGGGTGCATCTCTGCCATGTTTGAACCCCAAGAGATGATAGTATCTGTCAGTTCAATATCATCATAACATCCTGACGGTTCATCAATCCCAAAGGTTTGGTAAAAACCAACCACCGCAGATGCCATACAGTGTCTTGCATTTGGATCAATAGCATTAGAACGGAAACCTGCTTTCATCATTTTTTGAGCAGCATACCCTTCCATAACAGTATATTGTCCAGAAGCAAAGATACCCACACCTTCTGGTCCTGAAGCTTTCAGTGCTTTTCGAATGTTACGTTCCATCTCGTCAAAGGCACGTTTCCAACTTACTGGTTTAAACTTACCTTTTTTGTCGAACTCACCTTTATCATTCATACGAAGCAGTGGTGTTTTGAGTCTATCTGCACCATACATAATCTTCGCATTAAAGTAACCCTTAATACAGTTCAGTCCTCTGTTTACTGGGGCTGCTGGGTCACCTTTTACTGCAACGATTCTACCATTTTTCGTCGCAAGCATAATTCCACATCCTGTACCACAGAAACGACAAGCCGCCTTGTCCCATCTCCAGTCAGTCTCCACATGGAAAGCCTTTGCTTTTGCTTCCTCAGGTACTGAGATTCCCACAGCACTTGCCGCTGCAACAGCCGCCGAATTTTTTAAAAAATCACGTCTATTTAATGACATTTTTCCTCCTTTTGATTATGAAATAAATATCTACATATACAGAGTATCAATATCCCACAAGCTAATTATTGATATATATCAAAAAACTATTATTTATATAAGAATTATGTAAGATTTATACATTGTATAATTAGGAGTATTTTTATCTCTTATTTTAAAAACAGAGAAAGAAGAAAAGTCATCAATTTAATTGATGACTCAGTATATTATTATCAATGATACCTTCCAGCGCATCCTTGTCTAATATCGTTACAATATGATGATCTATGGCAATAACATTTTCTTTTTTGAACTTGGTAAGTGTTCGTGACAAAGTCTCAGGTGTGATATTGAGAATAGAAGCTATCTCGCCATTTTTAAGACGTTCAAAAACGGTAGGATTATGATAGAGAACATCTGCAATCTTTGCTTCTGAAGAATAAATGGTCTCTTTATGAAATAAATCTGCAATAAGTTTCATCCGTTTTGACAAAGCGGTAATAAGAGACATCGAAAAATCTACATCATGCAGACATTCATAAATCTTTTCCAAAGGGAGTAAGCCTACAGCTCCATCTGTTAAGAACTCACAGGTTGCAGGAAAAGCAACATGTTCAAAGGCTGCAAACAGTGCAATAATCTCAGGAGCAACAAAGTTATGCATATGCACCTGAGTCCCTTTGGGATTTGTTTTATAAAGTCTCACCGCTCCATTAAGCAGTATTTGCAGATACTCACTCTTTTCACCTTCGTAAAAGACTACACTGTCTTTAGTATATTGATGTACAAGCATTTGCGACTGTAACAATTCTAATTGTTCTTCTTTTAGTGCTGAAAAAAGTGGTATATCTTTGAGTTCAAACATCTTTATACATCTCCTTACCTTCATTTCTAAGTATAACATAGAAACAGTTTATAATTTATAATTATTTAAAATCATAAATCCTACATACCACCCAATGCTTTTTTCACATTATCGTCTGCCATGGAAATGTTCCATGCCGGTTCCCATACCACTTCAATCTCTACATTTCCCACACCTTCAAGTTTCTCTACGGCTTCTGTAACCCATTGTTTTATCATTTGGTGCAAGGGACATCCTTGTGTTGAAAGTGTCATAATCACATGTACATTACATGCTTCATCAACAAGAGCATCATAAATGAGCCCCATTTCGACAAGGTTAAACCCAACTTCTGGATCAATCACCGTGCTTATCGCTTCAAATACATTTTCTTTTGTAATAGTACACATTCTTACTTCCTTCTTCATTTATTTGATAGGGGTTATTTCCCATACGCTAACATTTTTCTCATAGTGATGTAGAGGAAGATTGCTCCTGTAAACAAGAAGCTACCCCCTGCTTTAAAAAGTATATCACTTTCAAAAAGTAATCCCAATCCAGCAATCATCACCCCTACTGCTGTAAACCAAAACATCATAGATGCACCCTCTTTTGAGTACATTTCATGAAGCATAGGTACTTTCTCTTTTCCTACCAAAGGTGCAAAACGTTCAAACCATACTAAAAAGGGTACTATCTTATACAGATGTCCTGTGATAAAAGAAGATATAAATCCTAAAAGTAAATACCAAACAGCTGCATGTAACATCGATGCATTACCCACGATAAAATAAAGTCCTGCCAAGATAAGAGACAGGATTAAAGAAATAAAAGCAAAAATCATTGACTTTGCCCAGACATCAAGTTCTTTTCGTACTGTGAGTTTGGCAATGTGATACATTTGCCATAGATAGAAAAATATACCTAATGCATTGATGGCATATCCTATCATCATCAACCATTCTTGTGCTAGCACTGCACCTATAAATACAACGCCTACCCCTAGAACAACAAACTTAAAAGCCCTATGAATTGCTGTTTCATCAAAACCATGTGCAAGAGAAAACATAGGAATAAGAATCAACGAGAGTCCCATAATGGTTAAAACCACATAGCCACCAAGTACTGCATACACATGTGCTTTCAGCATCAAAGGTACATTTATACCTAACTGACCACTTAAACCCAAAGCGATAGCAAACCCCGTCAATATACCTAAAAGCAAATATCCATTACTCCATTTGACAGTAGAAACTGTTAATGTACTAATGGCAGACTTTTTAAGTGTAGCCATATTTTCCAATGCAAAAATAAGCATTGCTACGAGCACCAACAGCCCACCGTAAGGTAACAATGAGGGGAGAAACCAAAAGCCCAAAACCATCACCGTTGCCCCAATGCCTAGTAGAGGTAAAATAACATAGTAGACATCAACCACGACATGTCCTGTTTCTAACACTACAGGAATAAGCTGTGCCATTGCACCAAAAATAATCATCATCACATACCCCAGCAGGAAAAGGTGTATCCATCCTGCAATATCCATTTGAGCATAGCTAAACGAAGGTGTAAAAAAAAGTAAAGCAATCATAGATAGCAGATAAAAGACAACTCCTCCTTGAAAAAAGGGTGCTATCAATTTTAAAGGGGGTGCAAAATCACTTGATATTTGATGCATGGAGGGTTACCCTGCACATGATGCTTCGGACAAGTCCGCTTTTTCACTCTCCCCTTCTTTATAAGAGAAAATCAATTTCATACGTCCATCTTCCATTTTTTCTGTTTTTATATCATAGTTTTCACCAATTTTTTCTAATAGACCCATGGGTTTTTTATGGTTAATCATCACCACTTTTTGCTGTGGACCTTTGATTAGTTTCAATCCAGACATCGCATTGACCATCGGTTCAGGTGGTCCACATTTGGATGTGTCAAACTCATAATATTGGGTTTCTCCTATAGTATATTCATAAAATGGTACCGTTGCTCCGGTAACGTCAATTTCTTTTTTTTCTATTTCAGACATAATAACTCCTAATTTAAATTTATTGAATTATAGTCCCTTATATAAATGATAGTATTGACTTATATCAAGATTTAAAATTTTTCTTAAAATATTCTTCTACTAACGTATCAAAATACTGCATTCGTTCTTTTCCTTTAGGCATGGTAGAACGTAATCCTTTCATTTTTTCTAAAAAATTACCTACAGAATCTGGAATAATCTTTTCAAAATGTTGCCGTATCTGTTTGGCAAAAGCTGGAGAAGCTCCTCCTGTAGAAAAAGCGATGGTTAAGGCATCTTTTTTCACATATGAAGGAAAAATAAAATCACAATACTCAGTATTGTCCACGGAGTTTACAAGAATTCTGCTGCCTCTACTCTCCTCATAAATTTCTTTATGTAAAGTCACCGTATCTGTCGCTACAATAACGATATCAAACCCTTCAATATCTTCTGTTTCATATGCTCTTTGATGCAAAGTTAAATGATGCGTATTTATAATCTCTTGTGCTTCATCTTCTACCCGCAGGGCTATAACTGTGATGTCTTTTGTAAAATCTAGTAGCTTTTCCAGCTTCTCTGTAGCGATAACCCCTCCACCAATGACTAATACTTTTAAATCATTCATATCCATAAACATGGGAAAATATGCCATAGCTATCCTTTACTGGGTACTGAGTGTAAATTTAACAGAAGTTTAACATAATTGCTTTGATGTGCATCAAGCTTTCTGTCTTTATTATGATATATAATCAACTATTATTATAATTGGAGCTTAGAATGAAAAATGAGACGATGGAGAATGAACTACTCTTTCAAATGCAAAATAGTTTTCCTATGGTTGAAAAACCTTTTGAAGTTATCGCGAATGCACTGGGAAGCACTGAAGAAGCAGTACTCACTACTGTACGTAAACTCAAAGATGAGAAAATCATTCGACAAACCTCAGCAATCTTTGATACAAAACGTCTTGGCTATAAGTCTTCTCTTGTTGCCTTTAAAGTAGATGAAGATAAGGTAGATGAGGCTGCAGCGATTATCAATGCACATCCAGGGGTCAGTCATAATTACCTAAGAAACCATGACTACAACATTTGGTTTACCATGGCAGTAGCTCCTGACTCCAAACTGGGACTTGAAAAAACCATAGAAATACTCAAGGAACGAACAAATGCCCAAGATGGCATCACACTTCCTACCCTGAAAATGTTTAAAATTTCTGTCAAAATGGATACCACTGGCAAACGTGCAAAAAAAGAAAAACTCAAAAAACTTTCCCATAAAACTATAGAACTCACACCCGAACATATCGCTGTGATTAAAGCATTACAAAAAGATATTGAAATTACAAAAGAGCCGTTCAAAAAATCTATTGAAGTATTAGGACTGAGTTATGAAAGATTTTTTGCATTAGCCCATGAACTTAAAGAGAGTGGCGTTATGCGTCGTTTTGCAACGATACTAAATCATAGAAAAGCAGGTTTTGGTGCGAATGCAATGTCTGTATGGGCAGTACCTGAAGAGAAAGGTGAGGCCATAGGTAAAGAAATGGCAGAGTTCTCAGCTGTAAGTCACTGTTACCTCAGACCAAGCTACCCAAACTGGCCCTACAATCTTTTTGCTATGGTGCATGCCAAAACCCAAGAAGAATGTGATGCTCTCATAGAAGAGATGGCTCAGCAAAGTGGACTGAAAGAGTATGGAAAACTTTATTCAACCGTAGAGTTTAAAAAACAACGACTCGTTTATTTTGATGATGCTTTTAAAGCATGGGAAGAAGCATGTGCCTAATGTAAGTAGACACATAGGTCTACTACACCCTACTCTTTGTAGCCAATCTGTTCTTTAAAATGTGCGATACAATTGGTACACTCTTTCATAGTATTGGTCTCTACTATC
The DNA here is from genome assembly GCA_011330645.1 of Campylobacterota bacterium. GTDB lineage: Bacteria > Campylobacterota > Campylobacteria > Campylobacterales > Sulfurovaceae > Sulfurovum. Next base: position 8,562 of record DRQB01000101.1, read on the forward strand.
ATATAAAGTGCATCCATGTTTAACACTTTTAACTGCTGTTCTTCAACTAGGATAATCTCTTCTTTTTTAAATTTGGTCAATATACGCGAAAATGTTTCAGGAGTAAGGTTTAAAATAGAGGCTATTTCATTATTTTTGAGTCGATTAAAAATAGCCACTTTTTTTATCATAAGATCAGCCACTTTTGCTTCTGAAGAGAGTATCGTCTCTTTATGTACCAAAGAGGAAAGCAGCATTACTTTCCCCGTAAGCGACTTAATAAGTTCTAATGAAAATTCTGGTTGATGTAAGTATGCATAAAGTTTATCAAAATGTAACAATCCGATGGCACCATCTGTCACAAACTCACAGGTAGCAGGAAAAACTTCTTTTTCAAAACAAGCAAACTCTGCAATGAGACTAGGGGCAGAAAAACGGTTAATCTGTATTTGAGAACCTTTGGGAGAAGTTTTATACAGTTTTACATCACCTTCCATCAGTATATGTAAATACTCACTCTCATCACCTTCATAAAAAACAATACTGTCTTTTGAAAAGTGTTTGACATGTACCGCATTTTTAAGTTCAGCAATATACTTTTCTTCTAATGCGGAAAACATAGGTATTTCTTGTAGTTCAATCATTGTTCATCCCTTTACCACCATAAAGTAAGGCTTACACTATACAGTAATATCTATAAAATATATTACACAATAATTCATATTAACGACAATTAGAACAAAAAGAACTTAAAAATAAGAAAAACTTATAAAATACTATTTTTCAAACCATGAAAGTTGGTGATGCAGTTTCACCACTTCACCCACAACAATGAGTGCAGGGGTAGGTAAATCTTTTGCTTTTTCATAAATATCTTCAAGGGTACCAATGACTGTTTTCTCATCTGGTCTTGTCCCTCTACTAATCACTGCCACAGGATGGTCTTTGGGTTTACCTATTTTTATCAGTTTTCTTGTAATTTTATTAAGATTATGTAATCCCATGAGAAAGACTATCGTATCATCGGTTTTAAAGTTTTCCCAGTGAATTTGAGAATGTGCCTTTTTAGATTCATGTCCTGTCACAACTCTAAATGAAACTGTTACACCACGATGTGTCACAGGAATACCTGCATACTCTGGTACAGCAATAGCAGACGTAATCCCGGGAATAAATTCAAATTTAATATTACGTTCACGTAAATAAATCCCCTCTTCGCCACCACGCCCAAAGACCAGAGGGTCACCCCCTTTTAAACGTACCACATTTTCATGTTTGAGGGCTGCTTGGTAGATGACTTCATTGATCTCTTCTTGCGGCAGCGTATGATGAGAGTCCTCTTTACCCACATAGACAAACTCACACCCATCTTTCGCTTCTGCCAAGATGTCAGGGTTGGCAAGTCTGTCGTAGATAATCACATCTGCTTGCTGCACGACACGCAATGCCTTTACCGTCAATAACTCAATATCGCCTGGTCCTGCACCCGTTAAATAGACTGTTCCCATTATACTGCTCCCTTGGTTTGTTCATCTGTTAAATAACACGATGGGTCTTCTGCCCATAAGTCTCCGTGTATCGCATAAGCACGACTTCGTGACCCTCCGTTACAGATGTTTATATACTGACATGTTTCACACTTCCCAGAAAGTTCACGTGGATGCACTCTTAATTTTTCTAACATAGCCGTCGGCTCATTTGTCCAGATATCTGAAAAATCCTGTCTTAAAATATTACCTATTTTAAGAGGGAAGAATGGATCAGGCTTTACATATCCTTCTGAGTCAATATTCAGTAGTTTACGTCCAGCAGAGTTTCCACCCCAGTCAATCAACCTTTTTTTCATCTCTGTTGCATGTTCTGGATATTGCTTTGCAAATCTATCATAAAAAAGTATGGCATCCATCTCCATATTACCGGTGACTATCTCTATATCTCGTCCACTTTCATGGTATTCAAAGGCTTTGTCTAAAATATAATTGACCGCTGTTATACGCTGTTCTTTACTCAAATCCATCTCTAAATTTTCCAACCCTCTACCAGAGTAGACAAGGTGAGAGATGTAGATTTTAGGGATATTATGTTCTTCTGCCAGTTCAAAAATAAACTGCAAATCTTCATAGGTATCTTTGGTAATGGTAAAGCGTATACCCACCTTGGTTTTACCATAACTGTTGAGTAAATCGACCGCTTTCATAGACTCCCTAAAAGAGCCTTCTAGTCCACGAAACTTGTCATGTACCTCTTCACTTCCATCGATGCTGATACCTATATAATCAAACGTATCTAAAATCTGCTCGGCATTAGACTTTTTGACATAGAGCCCATTGGTTGAAAGATAGGTGACAATTCCTAGTACCTTACATCGTGCGGCGATTTCATAAATATCTTTTCTAGTCAGTGGTTCTCCTCCTGAAAAGATAAGGAATTTTACACCATTTGCTTTAAGCTTGGGCAAGGTATCCATAATGTCATCAGTACTCAGTGTATCTACAGCATCCAAGTCTGCCTTAGAGTAGCAGTGTAAACAAGAAAGGTTACAACGGTTTGTAAAATTCCAAATGGCAATGCTTCCATCAAGTACACGTGCTGGTTTACCTGCAACCACTGAGTTAAGTAAGTTAGATAGTCTAAACATTAGTGTATCTCCTTCGTAATGGCTATATTGGGATATGGTTCTTCTAAAATTGTTTTGTTTTGTTCTTTACTTGTGTTATCTTCCTCATTGCTAACATTTTTAAACGATAAAATGTAGGCGGTTATCGCTTTGAGTTCTTCTGGTTTTAGCTTGAGTGTGGGCATAGCATTACGTTTATATCCTAAAACTTTAGAAACACCTTCGGGGTCTGTAATCATCGCCTCTATCTCTTGGGCTGTTCTTTTAGAAGCTATAGTAGCAAAAGAAGGACCAAAAGCCATAGCAGTCTGATGATGACATCCCCAACAGTAGGTTTCAAAAACTTTTTTACCATTATCCGCATGGCTACCCAATGTAAAAAGTAGAAAAAACAAAAAAGAAGTAAATATTTTTTTCATCTCATATCCTTATTTAAGTATAAAGATAATAACACTATTTTATAGACTATCGATTGATTTAGAACAAGGAAAATACTAATTCTCTTCCTTATCCATAACAAAACCGACAACAAGTAAACCCAATACAAAAACAGTGATTAATCCAATATAGATATACTCCATCATGTTAACTTCCCCTGTTCTTTAGCCAATGTTTTAAATCTACTTTTTTCTTCAATACTTGTAAACGCAGAAGCTGGAATATAATGTGAGAAAGGTGACTTATAGATAACCATACCATCTGTAAGTGAAACGATACTGTCTATATCGTCCCAAGTCCATGTTTCTTCTTTTTCACCTTGAATGGTTAAAGCATTTTCATCTACATTCATCATAATTACCTTATCTTTAAAAGGAGATTTTTCAAAAGAAGAGAATGCTCGTTTTTTTGCAATTATCTTTTTACCATAGTACCAATAAAGAAGCATCAATGTAGAAAAGAGCAATAAAGCAAAAGACCCTTTTTTAACTGCTACTATGACAGCATATTGACTTAACGCGATAAAAAACCACCCTACATAACGTTTAAAAGAGTGATTAAATGCATAGGTATATAAGACATCAAAAAGTTTTTCTACATTGTGTTTATCCCAAATATACCTTACTGTGATAGGTCTAGACATGTTCTTCACACTCCTCAATAATCAAATCTGATTTTTTTATACACCCTTCTTTCTCAAGGATATCAATCATTGCTAAGGTCTCATCATATTTTTCATAAAATATTTTAGCATTTTGAATGTACTTTTTCTGCTCTTTTTTACCATACCACCATGCCACTGCTATACTTGATGCAAAGATAGAATAAATAAGTATTTGCCACTCTTTAAGATTGAGTAACACTATAAAATATTGTACAGAGAAAAGGACAAAGAATTCGATAGAAAAGATAATCACTAAAGTAGAACTTTGCTCAAAATCCAAGGTATATTTTTCTATCTCTCGTAAAAGAGATAAATTTTCATTGACCTTTTTCGCTTTTTCCTTACACTTCTCAGCTATGAGACTCATATCTATATCTCTTAAATGAATATTACTCAAATTATACTCGACATTAATCTGTTTATAGTCCTCTAGAATTTGAGGATTTTTTTGCATGATTTCTAGGATTTCGTTTTCTTCTACATTTGTTTTATCTGCTATTTTTTGAACATCTTGCAAAACCAAATCATACAAACCAATATTTTTTATTTCTTGGGCTACGCGTGCTAAGTGTGTCAAGTTTTTCCTTAGTATAATATATTTAGCTCGTTCCCACCGTCCTCGGTGGGAATGCATACAAAAGTTTTTATTTTTTATTTCATTCTAATCTCTCATATACGCTCCAACGTAGGAGCGAGAAATAAAAATAATTAAGCTTTATGGTTCTTCGCCACTGTCTCAGGCTCAATACCATACGATGCTGTCTGATCCTCTGCTGGTAAGAAAATACCGATGAGTCCTTTAATTCCCACACTTAAAACAATATTGGAAAGAAACAATACCCATGCGATAAGTACCATACTTCCACATATA
>DRQB01000102.1 GCA_011330645.1 Campylobacterota bacterium
CTATTATCAAAAAATGCAGCCTATCGTTAAAGAGATATGTAAAAAACATAATTTAGAATATAGACAAGAGTCAGTCTTTAAACGTGCCAAAATGACGATAGAGCTTATGGTAGGTAAAACACAACTTCTTAGAGTTGATGGTATTTAGCCTATGAGTACCCAAAAGAGAATGGCGCGTATAGATGACATTCTCACGCGAAAACAACCTCTCCTACAAGTCTTTCTTGACAATGTACATAATTCACAAAACCTCTCTACCATCATACGCACAGCAGATGCTGTGGGCGTACTAGATATTTTCTATGCAACACCCTCAAATGAAACACTGCGTATTCATAAAACCATCACCCAAGGTGCACACAGATGGACACATCGTCACAGAGTGAGTGATGCAGACACAGTAAAGTTTCTGAAGCAGAAGAAACAAGAGGGATTTCAAGTGGTCGTCACCCACTTAGAAGAGCGTGCAGTCAATTTTAGAGAAGTGGACTATACAAAACCAACACTTATTGTGATGGGGAATGAAAAGGAGGGTGTGAGTGATGAAATCATCGCTGAAGCGACAGATGTCATCGTTATCCCTATGCAAGGGATGGTACAAAGCCTTAACGTCTCTGTGGCCACCGCACTCATACTCTATGAGGCAGAGCGACAATTAGACAATGCAGGGATGTATGCGCGTCCACAAATAAGTCTCAAAAAACGTAAAGAGATAAAAGATGCTTGGGTGCATCGCGATACTATTGCACGAAAGAGTAAAGGTACAATAGCTTTAGAGTTTAAAGAGGAAGTAATAAATTTATAATTTTATTTAATTTCACAAACGCTACACTTTTCTATCCTATGATATAGATATATATGAAGGATATAAAATGATTAAAATAAAACATTTAGGCTTAATTGCCCTTGCATCAAGTACATTGGTCTTTTCAGGTTGTGTACAGCAACCAGATACATTTTCAAATCATAATGGATACTACAATAATGCCCCAAGAGCGAATGTCTCGTTAGTTTCGTATGCCTACCCCTATTATTATAATAGACCCTACTATTATCTTAATGGACTTTACTATTATGGTGGATATTATCGTAATGGATATTACCATTATGGGCATAGAAGATTTAGACATGGACACTACTATAACCATGGTAACAGATACTATAACGGAAGACGTTATCGTGCGATTAATGGACAACATGGATATTATAGGAATAGGGCTTATTATCAACGTTCCCATCACTATAGACAGAATGTGAGAAGAGTAGAGAGACATAACGGATATACTAGAGGTCATACCTATCGTGCACCAAGAGCACGTCATGGTTCACAGAGAAGACATAAAAGTTATGTTGGTTCACACAATACTTCAGTATCGCATAGAACACGGGAAAGACACTCAAGATAACTCTTGAGTCTTTTCTCTTTTATTGTTTTTTCCCATTTCCATAATGTTCAAAGAGATAATCTGTAACTATTTTTGCAGATTTCTCATCAATAGGTGCTTTAAAATGTACAATCATTTTATCTACTTTACCACGCCAAAATTTTCTTGACTGTCTGCCTTGATTGATAATGTAACCAAAAGAGTGACACATAAGACAATTTGCCTGTACTGCTTCAAACCCTTTTCCCATTTTTACAGGAAATGGAACATAAGGAACTTCCACTTTGTCTTTCACTTGTGCAAAAAGAGGTGATGCCAATAAGGCTGCAATTAAAATAAGTTTTTTCATTATACTACCTCCACAGTAACTTTGTCTATACCATTATATTTGTACCCACCATGATTCCATTTGATATCTTTATCAAAGGGTTGTTCTTGACCTATTTTATTAATTGCTTTGGCCATAATAGTGGTTTTCCCAAATTCTAAAGGTTTAAATGTGTATCTAAATGTTCTATACGCATAACGTCCAAGTTTACCCTCATCAAGAAGTGCTTTATCCCATGTTTTACCACTATCTAGTGATATCATAACATCTTGGATACCATGTCCATCATCCCATGCAACACCACGTACTACTACGGCTGACTTATTATTGACTTTTGCCCCATTTGTTGGGTAACCAATGACTGATTTAACATTCATTTTACGGATAGGCTTTGTTTTTGGTGCACGTTTTTCATGTGTTTCACATTCACAATCATTATCTGGCACACGGTATGCTACATCCATAAAGAAGAGATGTTTATATTCATTGGTGACTGTAATATTAGAAATCATCTTAACCCATGAGTCAGAATACGTACCAGGAATGATGAGTCTTAGTGGATATCCGTTAAGATATGGTAAATCTTCACCATTCATTTGGTATGCCAAGATAACATGGTCATCAAGCTCTTCAAGTTTAAGCTCACGAATAAAGTTTGGTGTTTCATAGTAGGCTGCTTTTTCAGAACCATTAAACCCAATCCACTCTGCATCTTTTTTAAGTCCAGCATGGTCTAAAATATCACTTAGACGCACACCTTTCCATGTAGCACAGCCCATGGCACCAGAACCCCATTGGATTCCACCTGCAATAGGTGTAAATGCAGAACGACTGTTCCCACCACATTGTAGTACAGCTGTGACTTCTACTTGCTCAAATTTTGTTTTGAGGTCGTTGAGTGAAATTTTAAGTTCTTTCTCTACTAAACCATTTACTGAGATTGTAAATGTATCAGGATCAATAAAAGTAGGAATGTCTGGCATATGCCATCTTACGAAAAATTGGTCATTAGGCGTGAGTGCACAGGTAAATACATCTCTTGGTGTTTCTAACAATGGTGGTCTGTCAGAATACATAATCAGTGGTCTCTTCTCGGGGAAAGCCACATCAGATACCTTACGGTTATCAATCGGTTGGTGTGTTGTTGCATTTGCTTCTGCTGTTTGACTGCCAAGTGCTGCCGAACTAGCTATCACAGCTGCTTTTTTGAAAAAGTCTCTTCTTTCCATAAATAGCCTTTATAGTAATTATAAGTTACGAGATTATCTTAAAATAACTCTTAGTAGGGGCTGAATGGTGCTCTATTTATCATTTTTTTATAGTTTAAGAGGTAGATTATACGCATTTATTGTTTATAAAACATTTTGATTGATTTTTAAAATAACTTAAATTGTATTGATTTAATATCCCTGCATTTCGCCTTCTAAAAAGATAAGAGACTGTTTTAATGATTCTAAAACGCTGATATCTTGATGAGAGAGTTTTTCAAGTGTATATTGACGTAGTTTTTCAAGATAAAGCTCTAAAAGTTCCTCTTTATTCATGGAGTTTTTCCTTCAATTTCTCACAAAAAGTTTCAAATGACGGCAAATCTAAGTTTGAATCTCTTTGTTTTTTACCCCACATAGGTTCAGGGTAGTAGGCGTCTTCTTCAAATCGCGCCATAATATGCCAATGTACATGTGGTACATAGTTCCCAAATGAAGCAATGTTTATTTTTGTAGGAGTATAGTACGTCATCATCTTTTTCTCTATGATATCTAGTAAATCATAGATTTCCATTCTAATTTCTTTAGGTACTTCACTCATCTCTTTATATGTATTTTGTGTGAAGATTTTGAGCCAAGGTATTTCAGAAGGTTCTATTTCTATTTTAATATTTTGATTTTCATAAATAAGTGACATTAACGTATCCTTTTGAGTGTATATTTACCCAATTTAACTATATGTGAGGCTTGTTTTACATCGTTTAATGGTTCAATAATAACATCTGCGACTTCTTTAGCAAATGTTTCTTCATATGCTTTATTACTGAGGTTTGCAGAGGTGGTATATGCCCATTGTAGACGGTTCAAGAGTAGTAGGTGTTGTTTATTGTGTATGACTCTGTAAGAATAGCCATTTGGTAAAATAAATGTGGTTTTCCTACTTCTTCGTACACGATTTTTATGTTTAGTTGGTACGCGTGTAAATGTTTTGAGTGTTTTGAGAGAGTTCACTGCTTTGATGTAGTGTTTATGGGGAGGACGTTGTTTGATAGTTGTGAGTTTTTCAGCATTTTGAGAGACAAAACCGATAGTTGTATCGGTTTGTGTTAAAAAAACTAATTTCTCAAACTGCTCATTGTTCACTGCTTACTGCTCACTAACTAAGGTAGTCTTGCAGTGCTTTAGGCTGAAGTTCTCCACCTGTAGCTTTAAGTTCTTTGATAGCCATAGCCGTAGCTTTTGCAGCTGCTAGGGTAGTAAAGTACGCTACATGGTTTGCAAGAACGGATTGTCTAATGGTTCTGGCATCTGTTTTACTTCCTGCATTGTCAGAAGTGTTGATTGCGATGGCTATCTCTTCATTTTTAATCATATCGTCTATATTTGGACGACCTTCAGAGATTTTTAGTACTTTTGTCGAAGGTACACCTGCAGCTTCCAGTGCTGTATGGGTACCTGAAGTTGCTACTATCTCAAATCCAAGATCTGTAAACATTTTTCCTACTTCAGCAGCATTTGGTTTGTCTGCTTCTGTAAGAGAAAGGAAGAGTTTCCCTTCAAGTGGAATGTTATTTTTCGAAGCAAACTGTGATTTTGCAAAAGACATACCGAAGTTATCGCTTATCCCCATTACTTCACCTGTAGACTTCATCTCAGGCCCCAAGATAAGGTCTGACCCTGGTAGTTTGTTAAAAGGGAAAACCGCTTCTTTAACTGCTACATGGTTTTTAAGTGTAGGTTCCATAATTTTTTTATCAAAATTTACAACATTAAATGTGTCGTAGAATTTTAATGCTTCTTTCAAGTCACCTTGAATCATCACTCTTGTAGCTACTTTTGCTAGTGGTACACCTGTTGCTTTAGAGACAAATGGTACCGTTCTAGATGCTCTAGGGTTTACCTCGATAAGGTAAATCTCACCTTTATGAATGGCATACTGTATGTTCATCAGCCCAACAACACCAAGACCAAGTGCAATCGCAGCTGTTTGCTCTTTGACTTTCTCTTGAAGCTCAGCTGAGATGCTTACTGGAGGAAGTGAACACGCAGAGTCACCAGAGTGAATACCTGCTTCTTCAATGTGTTGCATGACTGAACCGATGTAGACATCTTTTCCATCACAGATAGCGTCGACATCTAGTTCAATAGCATTATCAAGGAATTTGTCTATGAGTACAGGTGCATCGTTAGATACTGATACTGCTTCATCCATATATTGGTTAAGTTCCTCATCAGAGTACACTGTTTTCATCCCACGCCCACCAAGAACAAATGAGGGACGTACAAGTACAGGGTACCCGATACGGTTTGCCACAACAAGAGCTTTGTCTTTTTCAAAGACTGTACCGTTGTCTGGCTGTTTGAGTCCAAGGTCATTAATAAATGCAGAGAAAAGTTCTCTGTCTTCTGCAAGGTCGATGACTTTAGCGGTTGTACCAGAAATCTTTGCACCAATAGCAGTCAAATCTTTAGCCAATTTCAATGGTGTCTGCCCACCAAAGTGAACGATGACACCGTCTGGCTTCTCAATCTCAATCACATTTCTTACGTGTTCAAAATCAATAGGTTCAAAGTAGAGGATGTCAGAGGTATCATAGTCAGTAGATACAGTCTCAGGGTTACAGTTATACATAATAGACTTCACACCCATATCTTCCAGTGCAAAGGCAGCATGTACACAACAGTAATCAAACTCAATCCCTTGACCGATACGGTTAGGTCCACCACCAATAACAAGAACCTTTTTCTCATCAGACTCTGGCATTTTAGCTTGTGGAAGTTTAGTAATGTTTGTTGTAGAGTAAAGGTAAGGAGTAAGTGCTTTAAACTCAGCCGCACAAGTGTCCACTTCGTTATATTCAAGAACCACACCTGCTTTTTCTCTAGCATTGTAGATGTCATTTTCAGAAAGAGTAAGACCCTCTTTTTTATTGATGACTTCAGCGATCATCGCATCTGAGAAACCTTCAGCTTTGACTTCACGGAGTCTCGTAGCATCTGAGAGTAGGGCAATGTCCATCTCTTTTTCACGAAGGGCAAGCTCTTCTAGTTGGTAGAGGAACCATCTGTCTATTTTACAGAGATCAAAGATAGCATCAACCGTCATACCACGTCTAAGACCTTCAAAGACATAGAGCATACGGTCAGCATGTGAACGACGAATCTCACGTACAAGCTCTTCTCCATCACATTTAATAGGATTAAATCCTGTAAGTCCCGTCTCTAGTGAACAAAGTGCTTTTTGGAAAGACTCTTTAAAAGTACGACCAATAGCCATCGCTTCACCCACTGACTTCATCGCTGTAGTCAGTGTTGAGTTTGCCATTGGGAATTTTTCAAAGGTAAATCTAGGAAGTTTTGTGACAATGTAGTCAATAACAGGTTCAAATGATGCAGGTGTTCCCGTAATGTCATTGGTAATCTCATCGAGTGTAAATCCAACAGCAAGTAGGGTAGCCACTTTGGCGATAGGATATCCAGTTGCTTTGGAAGCCAGTGCAGAGGAGCGTGAAACTCTTGGGTTCATCTCGATAACAATCATACGGCCTGTGTCAGGATTGATAGAGAACTGTACGTTAGAACCACCTGTATCTACACCGATTTCACGTAAGATTTTAAAAGAGGCATCACGCATGTTTTGATACTCTTTATCTGTAAGTGTAAGGGCAGGGGCGATAGTGATACTGTCTCCTGTATGGGTACCCATTGGGTCAAAGTTTTCGATGGAACAGACGATGATACAGTTATCTGCTTTGTCACGGATGACTTCCATCTCATACTCTTTCCAACCAAGCAGAGATTCCATAATCTCAATCTCGCTGATAGGGGAAGCATCTAAGCCTTCTTGTGCAAGTTTTTTAAACTCATCGATGTTATATGCTACACCAGATCCACCACCAGCCATGGTAAATGAAGCTCTTGAAATGACAGGGAAACCTATCTCTTTAGCAAGTGTGAGTGCTTCTTCAAGGTTATAAGCATTCGCACTTTTTGGTAAATCCATACCAATCTTTATCATCGCTTCATTAAAAAGGTGTCTATCTTCCCCCTTTTTAATAGCAGCAGGGTTTGCACCTAGAAATTCAACACCATCAAGCATACCAGCATCGTTCATATCCATCGCAACGTTCAATGCTGTCTGTCCACCCATGGTTGGTAAGATAGCATCTACATTTTCAGCTTTGATAATTTTAGAAATCACTTCAGGAGTAATAGGCTCAATGTAGGTTCTGTCAGCAAACTCTGGGTCTGTCATAATAGTCGCAGGGTTAGAGTTGATAAGGACTACTCTATAGCCTAGTTCTTTAAGTGTTTTAGCAGCTTGTGTACCAGAGTAGTCAAATTCACAGGCTTGTCCAATAACAATTGGTCCTGAACCGATAAGTAAAATAGTTTTGATGTCAGTGCGTTTTGGCATAGAGAGATACCCTTGATTTTTAGTTTGATATTATACGTTATGGAGGCTCAAAAACCCCTTAAAAAAGGGATATTTTAGAAAGGAATTTCACTTTTAGAAAAGGTCTAAAGTACTAGGTTTTGTTTTTTTCTTTTTTACTCTTGTTTTTGTCTTTTTCTTTCTTTTTGTTCTTTTCTTTTTCTTTATCGTTTTAGGTTTAGGTGCTTCTACTGTTTCCAGAGGTATAGCAGGTTCTATCGTATTTTCTTGTGTCTGATCAATCCTAGATGGAATACTTGAGATTAATGGGGTAGATTGATTGCTATCATGATGTATTGTATTTGTGATATTTTGTTCGTTACTGACAACATGAATGACTCTAAAAGGTCTCAACTTTGTCGCATTAGAGTCAAATCCTTCTGCAATTGTTGCTTTTGCATCATTAATGAGGAAAAATGTTTTAGGGTGGTATATATCACTATATGTTTTGATATGTGCGACTTTATATGAACTCTGTACTTCTACTTTTGTGACGACACCTACAGGGATATCTGCAAAAAATATGTCATCTAGTCCAGAAGTGATGACTTTATCTCCCTCTTTAATTTTATGCCATTTTGGAATAAATTTAATAATCATCTCATTGGTTTGTGTCCCTATAGCAATTCCTGGTGCATGTTGTGATCCTATAAATACCGCAAAGCGACATTTATTGTCAGAGGTTAGATAGCCATACAGTTGATTATTATGAACCTGTGCAATCCCTGCTACTACTTTTCCTTGTATGAGTCCATACAGTTTATCTTCTTTTAGCGATAAGGGTTTGGTAAGAATGATTTGTGAAAAACTATTGAGTTTTACATAAGAGATAGTTTCTGATATAGAAATATTGTGTATGGGCAACTTGGAGAGTTTTGGTAACACAGTATAGATATTTTTGACTTGTTGGATATAGTGGGTTTGTTCTAAGAGACGTTTACGTAAAATACGGTTTTCACGCCCCAGTTTTTCTATGGATTCTTTTTGAAAGATATAAGAATGACTTTTATCTTCTATCCCTTGGGTTAAATTTTTATAATTTTGTTTGATGGGATTAATAATACCAAGAAGCGTATCAGTAATACGCTCATCATTTCTAGTGAGAAGTACTGTTAACATCAATAACAGTATAGCTATGATGACAAGTCTAGTCTTCATAAGCCATTTGCTGAAGTAAATCTATCTCATCAAGTGCTTTTCCTGTTCCTTTAGCCACAGCTAAAAGTGGGTCTTCTGCAATATATACTGGTAGTTTCACCACATCAGAAAGATATTTGTCCAATCCTCTAATAAGTGCACCTCCACCAGTAAGAACGATACCATTTTCTACAATATCTCCTGCAAGTTCAGGTGGTGTTTGTTCAAGTACAGACTGTAATGCATCAGCTATCTCTTCAAGCGAATCTTTGATTGCTGCTCTAATATGTTCTGATGTGATTTCCATAGAAGCCAAAGATCCTTCTAC
>DRQB01000103.1 GCA_011330645.1 Campylobacterota bacterium
AATCCGCATCTAACCCCGCACTTTCAAATGTATACCCACTTAACACAAATAAAACAGTCTCATGAAATGTCTCTTTAAGATTTGTAGGTAGTTCGGGCATAAATGTAATATATTTTACTTCACATGCAATAGAAAAATCTTGATTCTTTTCAAAAAGATATCCTATGGTTTGTGCAATATGTTGTGCCATAAGTGTACGATACTCGGGTGTCTGAAAAAGATTAATAGTCATATCTGTTGCCTTTTATATCTTGAATGGAAATATCTGTTAATATTTTAAATCCTAACATAGCATTCATTAAAGCAACTTGTGTGTACTTTGATAAGTGCTCTTTTTTAATGTCCCCAAGGGTTAAAAGTCCATCATCTATCAGTTTGGCTCTCATCGTACCTTGCAGTAGAGGACGAGAGGGTGTTATCCATTTTTCTCCATCATACAATGCAATATTTGCAATGGAAGTATCTGTGAGATAACCATCTTTCTCTATGATAATTTCATCGACATCTGCATGTGTATGAAGTAGACTATCCAAGGTTTCTCTCTTTGCATACTTAAATGCATATTCAAGGTTCGATGAGATGATTTTGAGTGTAGAAATTTTTTTTGGCGTATAAGGAATATATTCAATCGAACGTATTTTTGTATTATAGAGAATACGACAACGGTAAAGTCCTTTATGCGGAGGATGAATAGCAGCAGACAAATCTAGTTTGTCTTTTGACTGAAGAAGCTTTGAACGACTAAAGTCACATCTTTGCTGATGGTAATCCAGATTGAAAACTTTCCCTTCTTCAATTTTAATTGTTTCAAGAAGCAGGGAAGTATTGTCAGTCATCAAACAACTCTGTCGAGAGATAACGTTCAGCCGTATCACATAAAACTGTAATAATAGTCTTTCCTTTATTCTCAGGTCTATTTGCCAAGATTTGGGCTGCATGCAGATTTGCACCTGCTGAAATACCTATGAGTAAACCTTCTTCTGAGGCAATTTTTTGCGCCATGGCAAAAGAGTCTTCGTTACTTACAGCAAGTACTTCATCGTAGATATCTGTATTGAGTATCTTAGGTACAAATCCTGCTCCGATACCTTGGATTTTGTGTGGACCTGCTTTCCCTCCTTCGAGGACTGGAGAGGCAGAAGGTTCCACTGCAATGACTTGTAATGCTTTGGAGTGAGACTTCAGTACTTCAGCGGTACCAGTGAGTGTACCACCTGTACCCACCGAGGCTACAAAAATATCAAGATTTCCTTCTGTATCTTTGAGTATCTCTAATGCGGTTGTTTTTCTATGTATATCTGGATTGTCAGGATTATTGAACTGTTGTAAAACTTTTGCATTTTTAAGTTCTTTTTCTAATGCATCTGCTTTTTCTATGGCACCACTCATGCCATCCTCAGAAGGGGTCAGTACAAGTTTTGCACCCAAATGTGTAAGAATTTTACGGCGCTCTATACTCATAGACTCTGGCATAGTAAGTATGAGTTTCATCCCCTTCGCTGCACAAATAGCAGCCAATCCAATGCCGGTATTGCCAGAAGTGGGTTCAATGATAGTGGTATCAGTATCTATATCCCCACTTTTTAATGCTTCATTTATCATATTAAAAGCTATTCTATCTTTCACGGATGAAGTAGGATTCATAAACTCACATTTTCCTAAAATGGAGGTGCCTGTCTCTTTTGATAATGTATTTATTCTAACTAAAGGCGTATTGCCTATGAGTTCTTCAATATTATTTGCAATCATAAACTATCCTTATTCATTTAGCTTATGTTATCCAATTATTTTTGAGTAAGTGCTTTAAATTCAAAATTTTCATCATCATAATATTTGATATGACCATTTTTGATATCATAATGCCACCCATGTAAAAATATGGTTTCATTTTCTACCCCTTTTTTTACCGCAGGATAGGTAAGAAGGTTTTCAAGTTGAAAAACAACAGAGAGTTTTTCTGTATAGCGTAAAAGATTTTCTTTACTTTCACTTACGCATGCAGCTTGTGCCACACGTTTGGCTTCGCTTCCCAGTTCTAACCACTTGATAGTATGAATATTTTCAGGCGTGGTTTCAATGTCTTTATACAGAGCAGAGATCGCACCACAATCTGAGTGACCACATACTATAATATCGGTAATCCCCAGTATGGAGACAGCATATTCTATGGCTGAAGCAGTAGCATGAAAATCTGCATCAGGTTTAAAAGGTGCCACAAAGTTACCAATATTTCTTACAATAAATAAATCTCCAGGCTTAGACCCTGTAATTAAAGCAGGCATCACACGGGAATCAGAACATCCTATAAACAGTGCCTTAGGGTTTTGCCCTTCTTCTACCAGCTTTTTAAAACGCTCTTCGCTCTTTTTAAATTTGACTTTTTGAAAAGATTCATGTCCTTTTTCAAACTCTTTGAGTCTATTATCCATAGATAATCTCCTTTATTGAGTAGGCTATCTCTTCATCGGCATACATAGGTACTACGCCATTGTAAGAAGAAGGTACAGTAAATGGTTTTTTCTCCAAAACTACAGTTTTTGGAAGAGGTTTCACCCCATAAATATGTTGTGCATTACCAGAGACAAATGCTTGCAGGTTTTCTAACGGAGCATTTTCATTTTCAAAGAGTTCTGCTAGTACCTGTAGGGCGATAGGTGCTGTAAATACACCAGCAGCACAACCACAAGCTTCTTTTGCTTCTCTAGGGTGTGGGGCAGAGTCAGAACCAAACATCACTTTGGGATGTGCTTCAAGTGCTACTTTAAGCAGGGCAACTTTATCTTCTGGACGTTTAGCAATGGGTTTACAAAAAAGGTGAGGTTTTAGCATCCCACCTGCAACATCATCAAGAGTGATAAGAAGGTGATGCAGTGTAATCGTTGCATAAAGATTTTCATACTTGTCTAGTGCTGCAACACTCTCTTTGGTAGTGATGTGCTCCATAATGATTTTAAGTTTTGGAAATGCAGTAGCAAGACGTTCATAAATACTCACAAATTCAGCTTCTCTATCCATCACGAAGCCATTGGTCTCTCCATGTATACAAAGAGGAATGTCTAGCTCACTCATGGCTTCAAGAGTAGGGCGTAATTCTTCTACATCAAAGCCACTTACTCCACCTTCAGAGTTAGTTGTAATACCTGCAGGGTAGAGTTTAATCGCTGTTATTTCATCCCGTATGCTCTCTAAAAAAGCTTTGTCATAGGTGGGTTTAAAAAAGAGTGTCATATATGGGGTAAACTGTTCATCTCCTATGGCGTTTAAAATACGATTTTTATAGGCAATAACTTCTTCTTTGGTACTTACTGGTGGTACAAGGTTTGGCATGATGATAGCCCCTGAAAAAGTTTGTGCTGAAGATTTAGCAATATTGTCTAACATCTCGCCATCACGGAGGTGCAAGTGCATGTCAAGTGGTGCGGTTAATTGCATCAAAATCCTTTAGTATATAGTAATGTGTATTGTTCTTGTCAGTACTTTTGGGTACGAACCAATAGAGTATATCTATTTTGCCATACTCTGCATTAAAAGTGAGTATAGAGGAAGTCTTTGTAGGCATATATTCCACCAATGGATAGTCAATACCTCCTTTAAAGAACTGGTTACATCTTAATATACGTAATGAAGTTTCTGTAAATGCTTTATGTGGTGCATTAAATTCAAATTGCCATTTGGCATACTCTGAACATGTAGGATAATAGCGACATGATGCAGGAAGCATTTTCGAGATGTATTGATAGCCTTTGATGGGAAGAATCCAAAAGTTTGCCAAGTTTATTCCTTTAGCACGTGTGCATGATCTATAATATATGACTCAGACATATTCACACTATGATAAATGGTTGTGCCATACTTTTTACTGTAGTATTGTAACAAGAGTTTTTGTAAAGTGGGTTCAATGGATGGAGTAAACCATCCATCATTCGAAAGAACTATCATATTTTTAGGGTAGTTTCCATTTTTGTCTTTGCTATAGAGTTTTTCAGAAGTAGCCTCAAAACAGATGGCATTCCTATAGCTTACACCATCAACCGTATAATCAATGACATCTGAACTTGCCTGATAGTCTATTGCCCCATCATAAAAGACTTTATTGATCCATTTACTTAAAAAGTCAGGTAGGGGGTTGCTCTCCCCAAATGGAACGAGTATAACTTTATTGGCAACCGTTATTGTACCTTTCGTAAAGATATAGGTTGAGTTCCTAGGTGTTTGCCCATCGGCATATAATGCTCCTACGATAATGTTAATATATTGAGCTCTTTTTTGAAGTTCGTCTATGAGATTTTGTGAATGGTTAAGGAAGACAGGAAATACAGACTCAGGTAAGATAATGAGTGATTTTTGTTGTGCTATAGCTTGGTCAATCATTGCAAATATTGCTTTAAACTGCTGTGGATGCAGGCTTTTGTCCCACTTCTGTTCAACAGAGGTATGCGTACTGACTAATGCAATTTTATGATAGATATCTGTTGTATGTTTATGCATAGTTGGTTGATAAGCAAAGAGAACGATGGCAAGTAAAAGAAGATTTCCCCTCCAGATGCTTAAACTGATAGCAACTAAAATGAGTCCAAATTGCCATTTTTCTATACCGAAATAACTCTCTATAAATATCAGTTCGGGTTTTAACCAGTCAAAACCAAAAGGATGTAGATAGCTCAAGCCCAATAAGCCTAAAGCTTTGAGTGTTAAGGAAAGCAGTGTAACTGTAGAACGGGATTCCACACTCCCAACAAAATACTGTGATGCTTTCTCAGCTGTCCATGCCAGTATCCAAAAAATAATGCCATACCCAAAAGCAATGAGAAACAAACCTACAGGAAATCCCCAAGTATAGCCGTAATGTTTTAATGCAAGAGCTATCCACCAAAACCAAAATATACCAATAAATACACCATACCAAAACCATACTTTTTGATTTGCTTGTAATAAAAAAAAGAGTGAGCAGAGGGCTAAAATCGTATTAAGAAAAGGATAAGAAAATCCCCAGTGGTTCAGATAAATGAAGGAAGAACCCAAAAGCGCAATGCCCAAGCCTCTTGTTATCTCCAAAGTGCTAAAATATTGTCTAATTTTATTCATAAAAGGATTCCTATGGAACAACAAGGTAGCGTAATTGGTTCATTTTTGCCACTTATTATTTTATTTGCGATATTTTATTTTTTAATTCTTCGACCACAACAAAAAGCTCAAAAAGCACATAAAGCAATGCTGGAGAGTCTTGACAAAGGTGATAAAATCATCACTACAGGTGGTCTCATCGCTGTGATTGTTAAAACTGAAGAAGATTTTATCAAAATCAAACTAAATGATGACACTATTGTTAAACTAGATAGAGCATATGTAGCAAAAAAGGTAGAACTAGGTGAAAACGCTTAATTTTAGAGTGATTCTTTTTGCATTTGCACTTATTTTTGGTGTAGTCTTTTCTATCCCCTCTTTAACACAAAGTGATGAAGGAAAAAAAATAACTTTGGGGCTTGACCTTCAAGGTGGTTTGCACATGCTTTTAGGTATCAAAAGCGATGTTGCTATTGAATCACGTATTAAATCTATGGCAGCTTCAGTCAAATACATTTTTGATGACGAGGAAATCATTTTTGATGATTTGCGTATGACTGATGGTAACCAAATTACTTTTGAATTGCTCGATAAAGATGATGCAACCAAAGCCAAAGCATTGATTGAAAAAGAGTTAGATGGTGTTGTCCTTAAAGAAAATGGGTTGAAATTTACACTCTCCATGACAGAAGCAGAAGTGACACGTACTAAGAAAAGTGCTATTAAACAGGCTGTTGACACGATAAGAAATAGACTCAATGAATTTGGTCTGGCTGAACCAACTGTTGCAAAACAAGGTGAAGATAAAATTCTTGTAGAGGTGCCTGGTATTAAAACACAGGAAGATGAACAACGTATTCGTGAACTCATCGCCCGTGCGGCACATCTACAGCTTATGGCAGTAGATGAAGACAGAGCAGCCAGAGTGAATACGATGAATCCAAATGAAGCAAAAAGTTTTGGAGATGTTATTTTACAAGATGTCAACTCTCCAGAAAAATATTTGCTACGTGCTATCCCTGTGCTTGATGGGTCTATGCTCACAGATGCTAAAGTAGGATTTGATAAAAACAATCAACCTGTTATTAACTTTACACTCAATGGTCAAGGTGCTAAGATATTTGGTGACTTTACAGGAAAATATGTTGGTAAACGTATGGCTGTTGTACTTGACAATAATGTCTATTCTGCACCAGTAATCAATGAACGTATTGGTGGAGGACGTGTGCAAATTTCTGGTAGATTTAAACTTTCAGAAGCACATGATCTTGCGATTGCTTTACGCTCAGGAGCATTACTTGCACCTGTATATGTGATGGAAAAACGTTCTGTGGGGCCTAGCCTTGGAGCAGACAACATTAAAGCGAGTATGGAAGCACTCATGCTTGGTTTTGTTTTGGTTGTACTCTTTATGATTTTGTACTATGGATTAGCTGGTGTTATTGCCAATGTAGCATTGATTGGTAACCTCTTTTTGATTTTAGCAGTGATGTCCCTTTTTGGTGCAACACTTACTTTACCGGGTATGGCAGGGATTGTCCTTACGGTAGGTATGGCGGTGGATGCGAACGTAATTATTAACGAGCGTATTCGTGAACTTCTGCATGAAGGTAAGTCCGTAGCAAAGTCTATAGAAGAAGGGTATAACAAAGCCTTTACAGCCATTTTAGATGCCAATGTCACGACATTGATTGCAGCTGTAGTGCTTTGGGCTTACGGAACAGGGCCACTTAAAGGGTTTGCTTTAACGATGGGTATTGGTATTTTAGCTTCTATGCTCACAGCAATTGTTGGCACACATGGTATGTATCAGTGGCTCATGCCTAAAATAGACAAGAAAAAACTTGGTCTTTGGTTTGGTATTAAAACAGAGGGAGCAAAATAATGGAAATTTTTAAATATAAAAAACCTCTTAATCTCATGGCGCAAAGCAAACGCTTTGGTTTGGTATCACTTACCTTACTTATTATCTCAATAGGGCTTATTTTTACTAAAGGATTTAACTATGGACTTGATTTTGCAGGAGGTACTCTTGTGCAAGTGCATTATGATACAAAAGCACCTATTGCCAAAGTTAGAAAAGCCATTGCTACAGATAAGAACTATGAGAGTGCTACTGTAACGTATTTTGGAGACGATAAAGAAATTATTATACGTACCAAAAACAGTAGTAAAGCTTTAGGTAAAGATATGGGTGACACCATGCGAGAACTCTTGAAAGGTACAGGTAACTTTGAAGTAAGACGTGTTGATATGGTAGGAGCAAAAGTAGGTTCAGAGCTCCGCGAAAAAGGGATAATGGCGATGTTCTTGTCTATTCTTGGTATCCTTATTTACGTTTCTTTCAGATTTGAATGGCGTTTTGCAGTGGCATCAGTGATGGCATTGATTCATGATGTTACTATTGCCATGGGAGCCGTGGTACTCTTTGGAATTGAAGTCAATCTTGATACCTTAGCCGCGCTCCTTACAATACTTGGATATTCTTTGAATGATACGATTATTGTCTTTGACCGTATTCGTGAAGGGATTGGGAGTATCAAGAATCCAGATTTAGCCGGTATTATT
Source organism: Campylobacterota bacterium (assembly GCA_011330645.1). Lineage (GTDB taxonomy): Bacteria > Campylobacterota > Campylobacteria > Campylobacterales > Sulfurovaceae > Sulfurovum. Next base: position 7,633 of record DRQB01000103.1, read on the forward strand.
GATGAATCTGTAACACAAACACTTTCACGTACCACTTTGACATCTTTAACAACATTCTTTGTTGTACTGACACTTTTTGTGTTTGGTGGAGAGATTATTAAAGGGTTCAGCTTTACCTTGCTTGTAGGGGTTGTTGTGGGTACGTATTCCTCTATTTTTGTGGCATCACCTATCCTGATGATGTTAGGTTTCTCTGTGAGTGAGTATAGACTTAAAGAGGCAGCTAAAGCAAAACGTGCAAAAGAGAAAGAAAAAATGCGCGCGATGTATGAAAATGGCACACTGTAAAATTAAGAATTAAAAGTTAAAATTAAAAATTGTGGTATGCTATTTTTATGAAAAGCTTTAAAAAGGAGATATATTCATGAATTGGGGTAAAGTTTTTTATATGTTTTTTACATTGATGTCACTTACGACATCAGCAGCATTTTTGTATGAAAATTCTATTGTAGCATTGTTTATTGCAGGATCTGTGAATGTGATTTCAACATTACTCAAAATTGGAGTACGTAATCTGCTCTCTGCAGAACTTTTAGCAGGTTCTTTGGTAGCAGATTTACATCTAATTCCTGCTTTTTTTGCTTTAGAATTTTATGCAAATGATAAGATAGCAGTCGGTTTGGTCATCGGTGCTGTGGTTGCAAATATTTACACTATCATTGTTACGATGATAGAAAGTGCGAAAGAGAAGGCAGACTTTTAAAGGTGTTACACATTTGGTGCACAGTATAGATGGTACTTTACGATATTATTTTTGAGGAGTAACTATGGTAAAGATGCCCACACTTCATGGCGTAGATTCTGAACAGAAAAGAAAAGAAATTAAAGCATATTTTCAACGCTGTTATAAACGTTATGAATCTCTTTTTAATCTTGTAGCAGATGAAAGTGCCTACTTTCAAAAAGCTGATCCTCTTCGCCATCCTATTATTTTTTATTACGGACATACCGCTACTTTTTTTATCAATAAACTGAAGCTTGCCAAAATCATAGATGAACGTATTGATCCTGTATTAGAATCAACGTTTGCAGTGGGTGTGGATGAAATGTCTTGGGATGACCTGAATGAACAACATTATGACTGGCCTAGTGTCAAAGAAACGCAAGCGTATCGTGATAAAGTATATGATGTTGTCAATGCACTTATTGACAGACTGCCCTTAACACTGCCTATTACAGAAGACTCACCTTGGTGGGTGATTATGATGGGTATCGAACATGAAAATATTCATCTTGAAACCTCTTCAGTCCTGATACGACAGCTACCCTTTGAGTGGGTTAGAGAAGATAAAGATTGGATAGAATGTACACAAGATGCAGTAGCCCCCAAAAATACATTACTGGAGGTATCTGAAGGTACAGTGATTTTAGGTAAAAACAGAGATGCAAAGCTTTTTGGCTGGGACAATGAATATGGTAACCATCAAGCACATATTCCTTCATTTAAGGCAGCTAAATTTTTAACCTCCAATGCGGAATACTTAGAATTTGTGAATGACAATGGCTATGGTAATGATGCATTTTGGTGTAGCGAAGGAAAAGCTTGGAGGGACTATACGAAGGCGCAATATCCATTATTCTGGCGTAAAAACAGTGAGGGATATGTACTTCGTACCCTCAGTCGAGAAATTGCGTTACCTTTAAGTTGGCCTGTAGAAGTAAATCACTTGGAAGCTGCTGCCTTTTGTAAGTGGAAAAGTAAACAATTGGGACGAAAGATTACGTTACCCACAGAAGATGAGTATATACGTTTAAGAGATGTGAGTAAAGTTCCTCCTTATGCAGACTGGACATCTAAGACAGAAAATATCGCAAATATTAATCTGGAAAACCTTGCTTCTTCCGTACCTGTTGATAGTTATAAACATGGTGATTTTTTTGATGTTATTGGTAATGTATGGCAGTGGTCGAGGACACCTATCTATCCTTTTGAAGGCTTTAAAGTACATCCTATCTATGATGACTTTACTGTACCTACGTTTGATGGGAAACATAACCTTATCAATGGGGGATCATGGATAAGTTGTGGGAACCTAGCTACACAAAAAAGCCGCTATGGATTTAGACGACATTTTTATCAACATGCAGGCTTTAGATATATAGAAAGTAATTATGAGGAAAAAGTAGTGACAGATTATTATACTACAGACAAGATTATCGCGCAGTATTGCCATTTTGGTTGGGGAGAAAATGCTTTAGGTGTAGAAAATTATCCTGCCGCATGTGTGGCTGTCGCATTAGAAATGATGAAAGACAAACCCAAACGAAAAGCTTTTGATATTGGTTGTGCTATAGGGCGCAGTACTTTTGAGTTGGCCCGTGAATTTGATGAGGTGATAGGGGTAGACTTTTCAGCACGTTTTATACAAGAAGCTGAAACATTGAAACAAAATGCTGTACTACGCTATACGATGCCAACAGAAGGTGAGTTGGAAAGTTTCCATGAAGTGAATCTTGCGCATTTTGATTTAGAAAAAGCACGTGAAAGCGTCTCTTTTTGGCAGGCAGATGCATGTAATTTAAAACCTATTTTCAAAAATTTTGATCTCATCTTTGCGGGCAATCTTATCGATAGACTTTATGATCCTCAAAAATTTTTAGACTCACTTGCACCCAGACTCCATGATGGAGGGATACTCATACTCACTTCTCCGTATACTTGGCAAGAGGAATCTACTCCTAAAGAGAAGTGGATTGGTGGATACAAGCGTGATGGAGAAAATGTCACTACCCTGCAAGGGCTTGAAGAGATCTTAGGTAAATATTTTAGATTACTTGAAACAAAAAATATACCTTTTGTTATACAAGAGACTGCACGTAAGCACCAATATACCATCGCTCAAATGACAATATGGGAAAAAATGTAAAATGTTTAAAAGTATAAATCGTCAAGGTACCTACACCACAAAATATGATGATGCAAAAAAAAAGTTTGGTACGGATGATGTGTTACCTTTATGGGTAGCTGATATGGATTTGGCCTCACCTATGTGTGTACAAGAAGCCATGCAAAAAAGAGCACAACATCCCATTTATGGTTATACAAATTACCCAGAAGCATATTATATAGCGATTCAAAAATGGATGGAAAAACGTTTTGAATGGAAGATTAAAAAAGAGTGGATTGTCCCTTGCTATGGAGTGGTTCCTTCACTGAATTTTGCTATGAGTGCCTATACAAATGAGGGTGATAGTATTATCGTTCAAACACCTTTGTATCCTCCATTTGTAAGCTCTATTAAACATAAAAAAAGAAGAGTATTGGAAAATACTTTACAGTATGCAGATGGTGCGTATACGATAGATTTTGAAGATTTTGAAACCAAGGCACAAGAAGCGAAACTTTTTTTATTATGTTCTCCACATAACCCCACTTCACGAGCATGGAGCAAAGAAGAATTGGAACAGATGGTAGACATTTGTTTAGCCCATGACGTATGTATTGTATCCGATGAGATACATGCTGATATCGTGTATGCAAAAGTGCATCATTCTATAGGTACTTTTAAACAAATAATGCAACATTGCGTAGTCCTTAATGCGCCTTCAAAGACCTTTAATGTGGCAGGACTCAATACATCTTATGCTATTATTCCTGATACACGATTACGTCAGGCATATACGCTAGAACAAAATAAATCAGGTATCACCAACGGCAATCCTTTTGGTATAGAAGCACTCATCGCTGCGTATGAAGAGGGTGATGCATGGCTTGTTTTGTTGAAAGACTATTTACGTCAAAATATTAGGTATGTGAAAACATTTCTTGAAAAAGAGCATATTCCTATTGTCCCCATAGAGACAGAAGCCACGTTTTTAATGTGGTTAGATTGTCGTCAAATGGGAATGACTCAAGAGGCATTGGTGCATTTTTTTGTGTATGAAGCCAAATTAGGGTTAAATGATGGGACGAACTTTGGTTCACAAGGAGAAGGTTTTATGCGTTTGAATGTTGGAACATCAAAGGACGTATTGGAAGTGGCTATGCAGCGACTACTAGAAGCGTATAGGAAAAATATTTGAAAAATTTAGTCTTTTTTTATTTAATATGTACTCTGGGTATTTATGCCTTACCTCAAAGTATCGAATCTTTGATACAACATTCAACCTTAGCACAAAAAGATGTAAGTATTTATATCAAAGAAGTGGGTACAAATGGACGTGTCATTGTTTCTCATAATGCACAAACAGCACGTACTCCTGCTTCTGTGATTAAGGTGCTTGGTACGTATGCTTCTTTGCTTAAATTAGGATTTAATTATCGTTTTCCTACAAAATTTTATACTACGGGGAGCTTACGTAATGGCATACTCCATGGAGATATCATTGTGAAAGGGTTTGGTGACCCTACACTCAACTCAAAAGATTTAAAAGAGATAGTAAGAAACATTCACGCACTTGGTATTCAAAAAATTACAGGGCATATCGTGATTGACCGTTCTTATTTTAGGGTTGGAACCAAAGACAGTTCAGGCTTTGATGAACATCCTTATAGCCCATACAATGCTATGCCTGATGCGATGATGTTCAACGAGCGTGTCAGTACAATTTGTGTGACACCCAATAAAAATGATATTTCGAAAAAGAGTGCTGATGGAAGTTATACGATTACGAATCAACTAAAACGTGTCAATAAACCATGTAAAGGAAGATATTCGTGGCCAGGGATAAAGATAGATAAAACAAAGGTGATGCCAAATGTTTTATTGCGGGGGAAAATATCACAGCGTTGTGGTACCCGTAATATTTGTAAAGTGGTCACAAAACCTTATCTTTCTTTTTATTATGCTCTGAAAGAGGCACTTAAAAAAGAGGGGATAACCGTAGCAGGTAATATGCGTTTGCGTAAAGTACCTCAAAATGCACGCCTACTTTTTACACATTATTCAGGTTCACTTGAAGAGATTGTTTCTAAAACAGCTAAAAAAAGTAACAACTTGTATGCGCGCCATTTATTGCTTACGTTGGGTGCCAAAATATATGGAGCACCTGCCACAGTCGATAAAGGAAGACGTGCAGTGGAAAATATCTTAAGAGAAAAAGGCGCATTAGGGACAGGGGTATTGCAAATAGATAATGGATGTGGACTCTCGCGCAGTGCAAAACTTACTGCAAAATTGCTTGCAGACATGCTTGATAATGCCTACGAGCGTTATGGTCAAAGATGGATGAACACATTGTCCATAGCTGGGGTAGATGGTACGATAAAAAGACGTTTTCGAGGTACGGTAGTCAAAAACAGAGCTTGGATGAAAACAGGCACACTTAAACGGGTTAAAAATATCAGTGGCTATGTCAAAAGTAAGATGGGGAGACTTTATACGGTAGTTATATTGACACATACTACAAAAGGACACTGGAAAGCAGCACAACTACAAAATGATATTATCAAGTGGCTCGTTAATTATAAAGCCAAAGGTACCGTGCGTAAGATCCAAAATAGCAAAGATACATCATCTTTATGGTCTATGGAAGTTCATGACCCCTTTAGTGACAGTGGGAATAAATATTATGTACAAGCGGGTTCTTTTGTGACACAACCTACAAAAGCATATTTTTTACGTATAGAACGTTTAGGTCTTCCTTATAAAATGAGACATCTAGGAAAATATAAAGTACTTATAGGTGCATATGCCCAAGAAAAAGATGCTAGAACAGCGTTGGAAATGGTACGTAAATATTTGAATACAGGGGCGTTTATCGTAAAGTTATAGTTTACCCCAACTACGCTATAATTTTCTAAAAATTTAGGGCAACAATGAACTTCGAAACCTACCCTTTTGAGAAACTCAATACCTTACTGCAAGATATTACCCCAAGTAGTGACTATACGCCACTCTCTTTAACCATAGGCGAGCCACAATTTGCTACACCAAGCTTCATACTTGATGCGCTGGATGAACATGCTAGCTTGCTGAATAAATATCCTAAAACAGCAGGAGAAGAAGTTTTACGTGAAGCGATGCTCACTTACAATCAAGAGCGTTTTGGTCTAACACTGGACAATAGTCAAATTATCCCAACATTTGGAACACGAGAAGTGCTGTTTAACTTTCCTCAGTTTTTACTGCATGATATTGAAAATCCAATGATGGTTTTTCCTAATCCCTTTTATCAAATCTATGAAGGCACAGCCAAAGCATGTAGAGCAGAAGTGATTTACCTTAATTTGAATGCTGCAAATCACTTCCAGCCAGAAGTGGATGAAGAGGCTTTAAGCAGAGCAGACTTTGTGATACTTAATTCACCTAATAACCCTACATCTTCAGTGATGTTGATGGATGATTTAAAAAAGTGGGTTGAACTAGCACTTAAACATGATTTTGTCTTACTCAATGATGAGTGTTATGCTGATTTGTATTTGGGTGAACCTTTGCCGTCACTGCTTAATGCAAGCATAGAAGCAGGAAACACAGAGTTTAAAAATATTCTGGTTATCAACTCTATTTCTAAACGCTCTTCTGCACCAGGGTTACGTTCAGGATTTATTGCAGGAGATGCCAAGATACTTAAAGACTACATGGTTTACCGTACGTATGTTGGCTGTGCTTCACCGCTTCCTTTACAACATGCAGCAGCAGTAGCCTGGGCAGATCAAGCACATGTGAGTCTGTTTAGAGAAAAGTATAAAAAGAACTTTGCAGTTGCAAAAGAAGTGTTAGGGGTAGATGCCCCAGAAGCTACTTTTTATATTTGGCTCAAAGTGGGTGATGAGATAGCATTTACGACCAGATTATATGAAACGTATAATCTCAAAGTCATCCCTGGTTCCTTCTTGGGACGAGAAGGTGAAGGAAAAGGGTATGTGCGACTTGCACTTGTCTATGAAGCAGATAAAACAAAAGAAGCCTTAGAACGCATCAGATTAGCAATGGAGATAAAATAATGCAAACACCAGAAATACACGTAGAAGAACTTAAAAAAGACCCTGAATTTTTAGCCAATATCAAAAGACTGGAAGAAGAATGTAAAGCGGAGCAGAGCATTGCAAAAGGGTATCAGCTTTTAGATGCACAACTCATCATCGAAGCACCAGAAGATGAGATAAATGAAATCTTTACATTTATCGTGAACAATGCTTTTGACAGGCTCTCTCAAAAACTCACTGACTCACAAAACTTTGATATGAATGATCCTGAAGATTTAGCAACGGCAAGGGCTATTTATGAACATGGCATACAACGGTATAGTGAAAATGACAAGAAGGGTGCCAAAGAGATATTTTTGGTACTCAATTATACGATAGACCATGATGAGCTTAAAGATGCCATGATGGTACATGCTGCTGCAGTCATGGCAGGGCACTCTTTTGAAGACTTTATAGAAAACCTAGTAGATGTTGAAGGTGTCAATGAAAATGATCCTTTGGCATTTTTTATTCAAACTTTTTCTCAACCTACAGACATCTTGCTTACCATGTTTGCCAAACAAGTCAAAGAGGGCAAAGAAGAATTAAGAGTATTG
>DRQB01000104.1 GCA_011330645.1 Campylobacterota bacterium
CACTCATCTGTTTATAATCTATATTTTCATCAAGATGGTACACTTTTCTCTTTATAAATTTTATAACTAAAGCATCCACTTGATCTTCTGTGATCACAGAAGAATGTTTCACAAGAAATTTAGTTGCTTTCTTAAGATAGGTGAGCTTTATCTCTTTTTTCATAATTACACATCTATAGTTATAGTTTTTGTTTTTGCTATCTCTTTATCCTCACTAGACATATTCGCTAAAATTGTTTCAATCTCTTTTTGTTCCAGCTTGTCATAAGCACTTTGCAACAATTCATACTCTTCTATGGGAATAATAACTGCCTCTGGCTTATTTCTTCGGATAATTGCAATTTTACTAAACATATGAGAAGTGACTTTATCGAGATAGTTTCCAAGGGACTTTCCAAGCTCTGTGATACCTACCATTTCTTCTTTTGCATATTTAACCATATTTATCTCCATATTTAAGTATATATTATTATACTACTTTTTAGAGATTTATACAAATCTATGTATTAGTCCACAACATATTACACTCATCATACTTTTAGTACACAGAGATATTTTGTACACTTTTGTTTGAATCATCTATCACTAAATAAATTTGAAAAATGACACAAAAGTGACAAAAATTATTATAAGTGCTTAACGCTTTTTGCTATAAACTACTCGAATCACTTGAGGAGTAGTTCATGGTTGAGTATATTTTAAAACGCGATGGAACATATAAGCAATTTCGCTCATATAAAATTGAAGATGCCATTAAAAAAGCATTTGCAAGTGAGAATGTCGCTTATGATGAGACCATCTATATAAACGTTTTAGAAAAACTCGAACATAAACGTGCCGTTGCTGTGGAGGACGTGCAAGACCTCATCGAGTATGAACTCTATAAAGGCAGACATTTCGATGTCATGCGTTCTTTTATGCTCTATCGACATATGCATAAGATGCAAAGAGAGAATCTGCTCGATGAGGACACGACCTACATCAACTCTACACAGACCATTGAGGAGTATATAAATGGCAGTGACTGGAGAATCAAAGCGAACTCTAACACAGGCTACTCCAATGCAGGATTGGTTAACAATACTGCTGGAAAAGTGATCGCAAATTATTGGCTAGATAAAATCTACTCGAAAGAAGAGGGGTATGCGCATAGAAATGGGGACTATCACATACATGACCTTGACTGCTTGACTGGCTACTGCGCCGGTTGGAGTCTGCGGGTTCTTCTGGATGAGGGATTTAACGGTGTGCGAGGAAGAGTTGAGAGCTCTGCACCCAAACATTTTAGAGAAGCTCTTGGACAGATGGCGAATTTCTTAGGAATTTTGCAAAGCGAGTGGGCGGGAGCACAGGCTTTTTCCTCTTTTGACACCTATTTAGCACCTTATTTATTTAAAGATCAACTTGATTATAAGGAGGTAAAGAAAAGTATTCGTAGTTTCATATATAACCTTAACGTTCCTGCACGATGGGGACAATCACCTTTTACAAACATCACTATAGATTGGAGCGTTCCTGAAGATTTGAAGGATCAGATTCCAACAAGTAAGCAAAGACATCTCTTTGAAGACATTTCCGATGCCAATCTAAGATTCAAAGCACAAGAGAGAGGAGTATCTTCTCTCACCGATATGACATACAAACATTTTCAACAAGAGATGAATATGATAAACAAAGCTTACTATGAGGTTATGACGGAGGGGGATAAAACCGGCCAACCCTTCACATTTCCTATACCTACCGTCAATATCACTGAAGATTTTGACTGGTACGGCGAAAATACAGACCTGCTGTTTGAAAATACGGCAAAAATTGGCTCCTCCTACTTTCAAAATTTCATAGGGAGCCAATATAAACGCGATGCAAACGGTAACCTGATAGAAAATGAAGAAGCATATAAACCCGGACATGTCAGAAGTATGTGCTGCAGACTACAGCTTGATTTAAGAGAACTTCTTAAACGAGGCGGTGGCCTGTTTGGCAGTGCAGAGATGACGGGAAGCATAGGCGTTGTGACCATCAATATGGCACGGCTTGGCTTTTTACACAAAGGCGACAAAGAGGGACTCCTTGCAAAACTCGACACCTTGATGGAGCATGCGAAATCTACACTCGAGAAGAAACGGGTGTTTATTCAAGAGATGTATGACAGAGGGCTTTTTCCCTACACCAAAAGATACCTTCCGGGATTTCACAACCACTTCTCCACCATCGGGGTAAACGGTATCAATGAGATGATCTTGAACTTTAGCGACAAATGGGAAGACATCACCAGTGAAAAAGGGATGGAGCTCGCCGTAGAGGTACTCAATCATATGCGAGAGAGAATGATAGCCTTTCAAGAAGAAACCGGCAATCTCTACAATCTCGAGGCAACTCCGGCGGAAGGAACAACCTACAGATTTGCCAAAGAGGATAAAAAACGTTTCGGCGACAAGATCATACAAGCGGGTGCGGGAGAGAACATCTACTACACAAACTCTTCTCAGATTCCAGTTGATTATACAGATGATCCTTTTGAAGCACTGCAGCTTCAAGATGAGTTGCAGACAAAATATACAGGTGGGACGGTGCTGCACCTTTATATGCAAGAGCAGGTCAGCTCTACAGAAGCGTGTCGTAAACTGGTCAAAAATGTCATATCGAACTTTCAGCTGCCATACATTACCGTCACACCGCTCTTCTCTGTCTGTCCGAAACATGGCTACATCGCAGGCGAACATGAGTTCTGTCCAAAATGTGATGAAGAACTGATTAATGAATATGAAAATAAAATTAAGGAAGCGTCATGAGTAAAAATGAAATTTTAGAATTAGTCAAAGAAAATCGACAAAAATGTATAGTTTACACCCGTGTTATGGGTTATCACAGACCTGTTGAGAGCTTTAACATAGGAAAAACAGGTGAACACCGACAGCGGGTTCAGTTCAAAGAGCGCTAAGCCCATCTATGACATAACGAAGTTCACGCATCTGGACTACCCTGATCATCTCGCCTGCATCATCTGGTTTGCAGGGTGTAATATGCGCTGTGACTACTGTTATAACAAAGATATCGTCTTTGCAAAAAACGGTACGTATTCACTGAATGATGCGCTTGCTTTTTTAGAGACGAGGCGATCTCTTTTAGATGGGGTCGTTCTCTCAGGCGGTGAAGCCAGCCTGCAGGAACTCATCCCTTTTTGCAAAGCCATTAAAAAACTCGGTTTTTCCATAAAACTCGACACGAACGGGACAAATCCCGAGCTTGTAAAAGAACTC
>DRQB01000105.1 GCA_011330645.1 Campylobacterota bacterium
CCACTAAGCTTGATGCCCATGCTGTGGATATTGGTTCGCATGTAGGACGTGAGAGTTTTGTGATAGAAGTCTCTGCACTCAAATCGGAGTTTCCTTATGCAGTAGAGAGACTTATTGAACTGCTCAAAGACCCTAACTATACCAACAAGGCACTTGAGCAGATAAAGTATCAAAAAATTGGATGGCTCAAACAAAAAGAGAGTGATTTTGACTACATCGCAGCCTCAAAGCTACGTGCTACACTTTTTAAAGGTTCTGCTTTGGCAAAACCTTATGATGGTACAGTTGACAGCATTAAAGGGTTAAAGCTTGATGATATCAAGCAATTTATCACCACTCACTTAGGGTATAACAATGTCATTGGTGTAGTAGGGGGTGACATTAGTGTCGAAGAGGCTCAAACGTATTTAACACAGATACTCAACCTCTTTCCTAAAGTGCCTACAAGAGAGGTAGAAAAAGTGACTGCATCAGCTAAAAAAGAGACACTCCTCATAGATGAAGATACAAAACAAGCCTACATCTTTTTTGGTGCACCTTTTCATTTTGCATACAATGACAAAGAGCAATACAAAGCAAAAATCGCAGAGTACCTACTTGGTGGCGCAGGATTTGGTAGTCGTATGATGGAAGAGATACGTGTAAAACGTGGACTTACCTATGGTGTGTATGCGAGTTTACGTCGTACAAAATCAGTCTCGTACATGAGTGGGTACCTGCAGACAAAACTCTCTACCCAAGATGAAGCCAAAGATCTCATACAGTCAGTGGTAGATGACTTTATAAAAAATGGTATCACTCAAAAAGAGTTGGACGACACCAAGAAGTTTTTACTTGGTTCAGAGCCACTACGTACAGAGACACTCTCTCAAAGATTGGGTCGAGCTTACAACGATTACTACTATGACCGTCCACTTGACTTTGCAAAACAACAGTTAGAGAAGATAGAATCCGTGACACTTGAAGAGGTGAACAGTTTTATCAAAGCGCATAAAGAACTTTCAGATATTACCTTTAGTATTGTGACGAAGAAAGAGGAGAAAAAATAAAAAATATGTCAATCTGACATATTTTTCACCTTCTTCAAAAAGCTTCGTTATAATTTACCTATCTAAAACATAGGAAGCCTGTATGGAAGAAGCAAAACAACTTTTTAAAAAACTCAAAATCCATACACTACTTGACCTTGCACTTATCATCCCCACCTCTTACAACGACACCACACTCACACTCACACCAGAATTAGGGAAGATTAATACACTAGAAGCGAAAGTGGTTGATAGTTCTATTTACGCAGGGAAGTTGCGTGTGACATTCATTCTTACCCAGTCAGGGCGTAGGCTCTCTTCTACTTTTTTTAGAGTGACACCCTACCATCATAAACTTTTTGAAGTGGGTTCCAGCCATGTGATACAAGGCAAACTTGAAGAGTATAAGGGCTACTTGCAGATGTCACAACCCAAGTCCATTAAACAGATAGGTAAGATAACCCCTAAGTACAAAACAGTACTCAAAGAGAGTGAGATAAGTGCGCTTATAGAACTCTATGTCTCAGAACAAAATCTTTATAATGAAGGATTGGACTCTAAAGAAGTGGCGACGCTGATGCATATTCATTTTCCTAAAAGTATGGAGGAAGTCTATGAAAATGGGAGCTTTAAGCCAGAGTTTGTACAGGTACTCAAGTTTGTAGAAGCCTACAATCATCTTAAAAAACTGCGGGGAAAACGTGCAGACTTTCCTGCACTGCGTGCATTGACGGGAGACATTAGCTCTTTTGTAAAGAACTTACCTTTCGAGCTTACTTCAGAACAACAAGCTGTCATTGCAGATATTCAAAAAGATTTAGCAAGTGATGAAAAGGCAGCCAAACGTATGGTCGTGGGGGATGTAGGTTCTGGTAAGACCATGGTTATCTTGGCTTCAGTGATGATGGCATTGCCTCATAAAAGCATACTCATGGCACCTACATCACTGCTTGCCTTGCAGCTCTATGAAGAGGCATCGAAACATCTACCCAAAAATGTAAAGATTGCATTGGTGATGCAGGGTAAAGATGAAGGAGACTACTTGGAAGCAGACTTCATCATAGGGACGCATGCCTTACTCTATAAAGAGGACTTACCCGAAGCCTCTTTGGTGATGGTAGATGAACAGCATCGCTTTGGCACAAAGCAACGAGCCTCTTTGGAAGCGTTAGTAAGTAGTACCGAGCGTAAACCTCACTTCATTCAGTTTTCTGCTACACCTATCCCACGTACTCAAGCCATGATGGAGTCCGAACTACTTGATGTCTCTCTCATTACTACCACCCCGTTTGAGAGAGAGGTACTTACTCAGACTATCACAAAACCAGACTTTCCTAACTTACTTACACATATAAAAGAGGAGATAGCACAAGAACATCAAGTGCTCATTATCTACCCTTTAGTAGAAGAAAGTAGTGAAGTCCCTTATCAGTCATTAGATGAGAGTAGAGGGTTCTGGGAGAGTAAGTTTGACAATGTCTATGTTACCCATGGAAAAGACAAACAAAAGGAGGAGGTACTTCTAGAGTTTAGAGAAAAAGGAGACATCCTTTTGGCAACGACTGTGGTAGAAGTAGGTATCTCCCTTCCTAAACTTACCCTTATTGTCATTGTAGGTGCAGAACGCTTAGGATTGGCAACTTTACATCAACTAAGAGGACGTGTAGGGCGTAATGGTTTAAAGAGCTGGTGTTACCTCTACAGCAATTTTAAAGCCTCAGAACGCCTCACTCAGTTTTGTCAAACTACCAATGGCTTTGATATTGCCAAATTAGACTTGAAATTCAGAGACAGTGGTGACATACTCGATGGTACCATACAAAGTGGTCAGAAATTTAAGTGGTTAGATATGGGAGAAGATGAAGAGGTAGTTGCTAGGGCTAAAAATAGATTGGGGAGTGTAAAAGCGTAGGGTGCATTGCCCAAGGAAAATGTCCTTGGGTATGTTAACGCACCTTGATATGTGACAGTCTAATAAAGTCCAAATTTCCCATCTGCACGTTTATACATAACTCTCATAAGACCTTCTTCATCATTAAAGACGATGAATTGTCTTTTTTTCTCCGCTTTAAGGGCTTCGATGGCTTCATCAAAATCAAGTGGTTTATGAAGTTCCAAGTCCATAGGAACAATCTCAGGTTCAATTTGCTCTACATAATCAAGTTGTTCTAAGACCGCTTCTGCTTCACTTCCAAGGTCTTTAAAGCTCATGATACGGTGACCTTTGATTTTATCTGCATGACGTCTAAGTGATTTTTTCACTCTTTCAATAGCAAGATCGATAGCAGCATAGACATCTTTGTCATTTTGGGTGATGACAATGGTGTTTTTATCTTTTAAATTCACGATAAATTCAGTTGTAAATCCCTTTTTCCCATTTTTTTCATTTGCAGAGATGACAGTATTTGCTGAAATAATATCTAAATGATATTTTTTGAGACTATCAATCGCTCCATCTGCATATGCTTTTATAGCGTCAGTTAATTCAAAATGTCTACCTGTAATACTTTTATTCATGATTTATCCTTTGTTAGTAGCGTATAGATATATCCTTATATCTATACTTAATTGTAACTTAAGTTACTTAATGAAGGGTAAATGGTAGAGCTATATCATGAGATAAATATTTTCTAGATATGATATGCTGAAATTATATTTTTTGTAATGTACGTCTATGAAATGTTATCCAAGGAACATTTGCTGTAATACCAGAAGGAGTACCCCCATTGGCTAAATAGGAATCGACTTGATTGGGATCTTTATATTGTATATTGACATCAATGACAATAGCTGCCAATGCATCAGGTTTAGCATAATCATTATAATTTTCTGTGATATTGATTCGAGGGACTTTATTATTATCATTCAAAATAAGTTTTCTCGTACATATCCCTCTCAATCCATTACCAAGATAATAAATACGTGTATCTACACGGTATCCTGTACCTCGGTTGGCATTTCCTGAGGTTGCTTGTCCTTGAACAATACCATTAATATTGCCTGTAATACGTTGAACACATTGTCCTGAACTTGTACGATTATGATCCATAACGGCCATAATGGCTAGTTCTGTATAACTTTTTGCTAAAAGTGCTGCTTGTTCTCTTTGATATTGAGAAGTAGAGTTTGTGGTAATTTTTGAGGAGAGACTAAAGACAAGTGCAGAGACACTTGCCATAAGAACCATAACAAAAATTGCGGTAACCAAGGAAAATGCTTTTCTCATAATATAATGGCCTTTTCTTTACATATAGTAATATTAAAATCATTACCAACCTGTTCTTGTGCACATAGTTTAAACCTAAAAGTATTTGCAGATTCAGCAAATTTAAAAACAGTGACATTTGTAAGTAATGTTCTAAAGTTGTTACTTTTTGCTAGTGTTTCGCCAGACCATGGTTGATAATTGTAATACAATCTAAGATCAAAATTACCCGTACGTGGGTTAGGCTCTGGCCAGATGGCATAAGCAGATACTGCAAGTTTATAATGTTCGACAATACGCTTATTGGGTCTAGCCGCAGCAGTTGGATCAAAAGTGAGCTGGGTTGCAGTATTAAATCCTACACTTGAAATACAAGTTGTATCTGCAGCATTTGTAAGTCCCATACAATTTACGTTATATACAATGTCATTGACGGGAAGTCCTCCTGAAGTAGAGGCCGCTTGGTAAACATTATCATTGAAAAAAATAGCAGGATTATCACTGTTTGGAATATCATTTTGTGTTAAGTTCCTCATAATCGTAGATGCAAGTGCCAAGTTTGAACCTGGCGTGACAATATCATTTGGTAGTGCTGCTGTAAGAGAGGCATTAATATCACAAAAACCATTCCACCCAGGACGATAATCATTTGTGGCAGTAGCAGACATAAAACTATCATGGTCATAGCCAATCCACTCCAAAACAGTACGTACATTATCAGAAATATTAGTAGCGTCCGAGACAAGAACAAAATTACTTAAATTGGAAGGTTGTCGTGCTAAAGTGGTATTTCGAATTCTATAACTTAGCATATTGGCAATTTGTTGAGCAGCCAATTCTGTTTTTATGCTTGCCCTTTGTGTAGCTCTTTGTAGGATATAGTGCTCAAAAACATCAGCAATAACACTGGAACTTATGGAGGCAACGATACCTAAAATAACGATAACCATCACAACTTCTAAAAGTGTAAAGCCTCGTTTTGCTGTTATATATAAATGTTTCACTGCCTCACCTTCTTTAATTATTCGTTTTTAATTGACGTGGCGCACCAATATTACACATAAAGGCACTTAAACTGATTTGTTTTTGTCCTATTTCATCACTACTATTGTCAGAAGTTAGTGTAATACTTAGAAGTTTGATATTGGTAGAATTGGGCATAATAAATCTAAATGGATTGGCAAATGCTATATTTCTGTCATATCCACCGGCTGAAGGGGCAGCGGATGTGGTCCTTGGTGTGTCGTCACCATAAGAAATTGTGGATCTTAACTTGACTTGTGTATCGACATAATTTCCTTTTTGGGTTTCTATCCCTTCTCCTCCATAGATAGTTATTGTTAGATTGCTATCATCAAAATCATCTACATCATCACGTTCAGATTCATTAATATCTGCCCCTAAAGCAGCAGTTGTTGCTGTTGCATTGAAAGAGGCATTGGTTACAAATCCTCTACAGAGTCTTCCTGAAGCGCTTGTTACACCAGGAGGTGTTGCATTTATACAGTTGGGGATAAAGGCACTTGCCGTTTGTAAGACGGGCATTTTCTCTGAAATATTTGCATCATTTTCATCCCAAGCAAATGTCATCATTTCAGAAAGTTGAGTGGCTGCCATATTGATGGCTTCTTGTTGCATCCCAATATATGTACTTTTTGTTGCAGAACTTACGATTTGTGGAACACTGAGCATGATAATCCCCATGATTACGATGGCAAAAATAAGCTCAATCATCGCAATACCTTTTTGATGTGAAGATTGTATCATTCTATAAAATACTTTCATTACCAATTTAACCTTTTAGAACTTGAATCAGTAGTTGCATTGGCATCAATCACATGCCCTGTCTGTCCAACACCTTTCCATCTGAAGGCAGCATTTCGAAATGAAATGTTAAATGTGGGGTCATAAAGAAGCCATGGGTCAGCTTGTATCGTGATTACTGCATCATTTCTTCGTGTTGCATTGAGAGGATAAGTAAAGGTAACACCTACGGTTCCATTGTTTTCTATGCCTATGGCAGTATTTTGATTTGGGTTCATGAGTATTCCCCCAAAAGTAGCAGAGGTGATGGATAGACCATTGATTTGTCCATCCCCAGCTAACGTACTGTGTGTTCTCATACGGTACCAGTTTCCTGGAGCTTCAGATTCTTCTATATCTGCAGCAGCTAAGCCCATGTTGGTACAGGTAACATTGATGGCTACAGGGTTTGCACAATAAGACGAAACACGCAAGAGACTATTGAGTGTCGTGCCATAACTAATTTGGGCTGCATTATGAAATGGTGCAGCAGGGGCAACTTTAGCATAATAGTAGAATCTATTTTGGTTAATGACGCCAGAGCCATTGTCATCAGGAATATGGTTATTGCTCATTTGTGCATTTGACCAGGCATTTGGAGCTTGTACTGTAATAGACGTAAAGTTAACGTCTACAGGGTTTACCCTATCTGGGAATGCAGGTCTAGCGAAGTTCTGTAGGGAAGTAAAATGTGCTGTTCCATTACTATTTGCAGGTGCTTGAAATTCATTACGAGAAAAAGTTAAAGTATTATTAGCATCAAAGGTGACAGCATTATTGATATCGGATACAAGTCTCTGTTGCCATTGTACAGGTAATCCCAAATCACTAGTGAGATTGTTCTCTGCTGGAACCATGATACGATTGAGTTGTAAGACAATATCTGTTGCTGCACAGTTTGCTGTAAAATTGGTTGTTACAATATTTTGACGTGATATTGCCGTGATATTAGCATCAAGTTGTGTTGCCATAAGCAGACTAGTATTTAAGTCACTCATGTAGACACTTGTGGTATTTGTTGGATTTGCAACAGATCGTAATCGAAGATTGGTTACATTAAAATCAAAAGGTTCAAACTGTAGAGGCATATCGACATAGGTAAGTCCTGCTATAGGAAGTGTATGATTGGAGCTAATACCACATCCTGATTTGCTATTACCATCTGCTGAAAGAGAATATTGTGCAGTTCCAGAGGTAATACAATCATCTACATCAGGGAATGTTTTAAGCGGATAACGTCTTTGGTCTACGATAGTCCAATTATTGTCTTCTATATGGTAAAGGTAACGCCCTACATTTTGATGACGGTAAAAAGTATTGGCTGTATCAAAGTTAAGTGCAGATGTTGTATCTGTCGAGTATGTGATTTGTCCATCAAGAAAGACAATCCCTTGTGGTGCGTTATTCTTGTCCACACAGCCTGCTACATCGTTAAAATTAAAGCGAGAAATGAGATCAGTATTGGTATTGGTAAACACAGCATAATAGCCTGAGGCAAAGTTGTCAGAACCAAAGAGCGTGGCATTACTATCTAATTTATATCCATATCCAGCAGCTAGACGGGTCTGTGATGCATTTGAATTATTTATACCAAGTTGAATTTTTGGTGCACCTGTTATATTTAATTCATTATTATCTGCAACGGCAATACGGTAAGAGACAGGTCGCACAGAGAAGTTATCCCGTGAACAGATTGGTCTTGCAAAATAATTTTTAAGACATTGATAACAGTTTCCCCCAGAACAGGCTGCTTGACATCTGTAAGGTGCAACATCAATTTTATTGAAAAACTCGGAGGCATAGAGTGCACTAAAGCAGGCGTTGTCGTAATTTGTACAGGTATATTTGATAATAGAATTATTTTGATCGGCAAGATACCATAATCTAAAAGCAGCATTTTGTAATGCGTTATTGGTGGTAAATCCATTGACTGGCACTCTTGTAGCATTTGTACCAAATTTGACAAATTGACCTGTTCCTACACTTGAAGGTTCCCTACAGGTAAAGAGTGATTGATTACTATCTGTATATTTCCCTGCGTTGATTAATTCAAGTTCAACACTGATATCACTAATAGGTTGAACATCTGATAAATCACTTGGATCATAACTTACCACATCAATATCAAAAGGACGACCAGATATTTGTGTATAAAGAACATGCTTTTCATCTTCATCACCTAATTGACTGTTACGGCGTTCAATATTGAGCGATGCCCATCTTGGAAAATATCCAGATTGGGTTGGACAACGTGTGATTGTTGGGTTTGCTCCAGCGGTAGTAATATGCCTTGGTACCGATATCCCATTGAGCGTGAGGTTAAGATCCATAGCAAGTTCAAAGTGTGTATTGATATTGGATGAGCCATTAAAGTCATAGACAAAGTTGGTAAAGATGACTTGATTACTATTAATAATACCACCTTTTGCTGTAATATTTTCTCCAATAGGTATTTGGGCATAAGGTACTTTTGTCACAAAAGAATTGGGAATACCAACATAAGAGTTAATAGAGTCAGGAGAGATTTGGGCATTTAAAAATTTGAGCTTGTCATTGGGCTGTAACACGACAGTAAGATTCGTATCTTCAAGAGCAATTTCCCCTTCCATACTTTGTATAACAATACCAAGATTGAGGTCTTTGTTTGGGAAGGCTGTGGTGACAATATTGTTATTTTCCGAAGCTACAGCAATATCACTACCCACACGAATATCATAATCATAACATACAGCAGGTTCACGTACTCCAATAATTTTATTGACAAATACCCCTGCATCCCATGATGCATCAGAAGTATCCGCCAATGCCATTTTAAAGTGATAGGTTTGTCCTGGAGTAAGGTTATCGAGGGTTGCATGAAGTTTTTTAGTGAAGCCATCAAATTCAGAGATAATGTTCGCTTTACTTGAATCAACACCACCATAGCCTACATCAGTACCTCCATTATCTATAAAAAAGCTACTATTGGTTAAATCTGTTGTTGCTCCATCAGCTTGATTCCCCAGCGCACCTCTGTTCACATTGTTAATATTGACAGGGGGGAAGGAAGATATTGTGGATGTACTTACAACAATAGAATCATCTACAACCCTAGCGATGTTGTAAGTTTGAGTTAAGTCTCCACCTGAGATAAAAAAGCCAAAGGCATCGTTAAACCGAGAACCAACCCATTCTGGATATTCTTCAGAAGCAAATTGGTAGTCTACAAGTAACAATCTTGTATTTGCCCCCAAGGTAACATCAAATTCAAAAACCACTTGGTTAAAAATGGATGATTGGGAAATTGTTGTCATAAGGTCGGGATCATAAGTAGGTAGGGAAGGGACATTATTGACATTACCGGGGTTAAGTGATCTTCGACCAGAATTATTAGTAGTAAAGGCCTCATCCGCGGTACTTGCAGTAAGGAGGATACCTTCGTCTATCTGTAAGTTGGCTCCTGAAATTCCCTTGGAAAATGTAGCTACTTGACTGTTCCCCCCACCGATACGTCCACGTGTTATGACAGCATTAGAAATGGTAATACCTTTTCCTTGAATTTGAGTAGCTAAATCATTGGCAGTGACATTACGATTATATGTTGCAGCGGCGTAAAGAGTGGTACTCAAAGAGATGAAAATAAAAGCAAACACTATTTTAAAATGTGTCATAACATAAACTCCTAGTATGTAATAAATCCATAGACCGAAATGCGGACTAACCTAAATTATTTTATTATAACAAAAAAAATGTCAAAAATGTCAAATTCTTTTATGTTATGATTATAGGTAATTAATGATTAACCTATACTTTTTGATTCTCTATTATCATCAAGTTTTATTTTTAGTCAAATTGCTGTATACTTGAACAAAATTTATAATCTTGTAAAGGCTCTTGAAGAATGATGGACATTGGATTTCACTACATAGATGCACCCAAAGTAAATGCTAAAAAACAAGCTTTTACGATGTTAGAGTTAGTGATGGTTATTGTTGTTTTAGGTATTTTGGCAGCATTGGCTTTACCAAGAATGGAACGAGATGGACGCCAACAGGCTGCAGATAATATCTTATCGGCTATACGATATACACAACATTTAGCATTATTAGATGATAAGACAGATCCATTGAACGTTCAGTGGCAAAGAAGGTTTTGGCATATACGATTTAGTTCGTATACTAAAGATGGACAAACTTTATGGTTTTATACAGTTTCATCCAGCCGTGATGGAGACAACAATGTAGATCAAGATGAAGCAGCAACAGACCCAAGTAACGGAAGATTAATGTTTAATGCAAATGGTGATAGTGCGATTGATCCAAATGAAAGCCCAAATATTTTTATTGGTGAACAATATGGTATAACAACAGTAGATTTTTCAGCTTGTAATGTGGTGACTGGTGCTTCTGGTGTTGCCCCTGGAAATCCTCAGCATATTGCTTTTGATCATTTGGGAAGACCACATAGAGGAATATACAATGCAGGTAATAATTTTGCAACAATCACGCAACAAAATTGTGTGATAAGATTTGGTTCTCCTGACTTTGAAGATTTTAGTATAACTATTGAAAATCAGACAGGACATGCGTTTATCAATGGACAACTTGAATCATAATATAAGTATTTTGTTGTAAACCTAATACACTTTTTACATACTTTGAGATATGATAAAAATAATTAATTTTCTAAGGTAAAGAATGAATTTCAAAAAAAGTATTTTAATAAGCATGACTTTGGCATTTTTATTTGTTGGATGTGCAAGTAGTACTGATGATATAGAAGAGTTTAACAAGCCAGCACTTTATTGGTATAAAAAAATAGGTAAAAGTATCAGTGATAACAATATGGACAAAGCGGATGCCTATTATATCTCACTTAAGAGTGAGCATATGCGTTCACCGCTTATGCCTACTGCTATTATGATGTTGGCGCATGCCCATATGAATAATGAAAAATATTTATTGGCAAACTATTATTTGGATGAGTATAACAAACGTTACGGGGAGAGCGAAAATCGTGAGTACACTGATTTTATGAAGCTTAAAGCATCTTTTCTTGGGGTAAAAGATGTCTATAAGGATCAGAAATTGATTATGGATAGTATTGCCAAAGCAAAGACATATATTTATAGATATCCAGGATCAGAATATGCACCGTTGGTCAATACGCTGCTTATCAGATTACATATGAGTCAATATCTGCTCAATGAAAATATTGCAGCACTATATGACCGTACAGGCAAGCCTGAAGCAGCGAAGATATATAGAGAAAAAAATGTAGGGTCTGTGGTAGAAATGACAGATATTACTGCTCCTGAAAAAGGGATTATTGGTAAGATTTTTGATTAAAAGCATTTGCTTTTAATCAATTAAAAATTAAAAATTAAAAATTAAAATCTGCGTTTATACCCTTTGAAAACCTTTCTAATTTTTACTTGTTACTTTTTAATTTAAAGGATTTATTATGCAACTCAGCGATTATGATGCATTTCCAACCACTTTACCTGTTGTCGTAGAAGATGAACTTTTTCTTTATCCTTTTATGATAAGTCCTATCTTTTTAACCAATCAGAAAGATATCGATGCGGCAACGGATGCCATGGAAAATAACTCTTTACTTTTTGTGACTTCTGCAAAAGAAGGACAGGAAGGTAAAAGAGATTTTGATGCGATATATAAGGTGGGTGTTGTGGGCTCCATTATGCGTAAAGTACATATCCCCGATGGTAGGGTAAAAATACTCTTTCAAGGACTTGCCCGTGGGAAAATTATCGAAGAGAAAGAAGGTGACTTTAATCGTGCGCTTATTGATATCGTGCAATTAGATACGTATAATAAACTCAAAGCAGAGGCGCTTATGGGTATTTTACGAGATAAAATTAAAAATTTATCAGCGTTAAACAGTGCTTTTCCTGCAGATTTAGTGCGAACGATAGAAGAAAATGATGAGCCTCACCGTATAGCTGACCTTGTTTCGTCAATGCTAAAACTAGATAAAGATGTAGCGTATGCACTGTATATTGAAGCCAATATAGAAAAGAGATTGTTGGCGCTTATCGATGTAGTAACATCTGAAATAGAAGCAGCAAAAGTACAACGTGAAATACGTACCAAAGTACATACAAAAATTGAACAAACCAATAAAGAATATTTCTTAAAAGAACAACTTAAAGAGATACAACAAGAACTGGGTATGGATACACAAAGGGAAGAGGAAATAGCAACTTTTAGAGAAAAGATTGCCAAACTCAAACCTCATATGCAAGAAGATGCTTTTAAAGAAATCTCAAAACAGCTTGATCGTTTTGCTAGAATGCATCCTGAGAGTGCAGATGCAAATGTCCTTCAGAGTTACTTGGAGTGGGTACTTGAACTTCCATTTGGGCAATTGACAAAAAAGAATTTGAGTATTGCTAAGGTTTCTGCAGAACTTGATAAAGACCATTATTCTCTTGAAAAGCCTAAAGAGCGTATTGTAGAATTTTTTTCTGTGCGTGAATTGGCTGAGCTTAGAGGCATTAAACAAAAAGAAACAAGTGGTGCCATACTTTGTTTTGCAGGACCTCCAGGTGTGGGTAAAACATCTTTAGCAAATTCTATTGCTACGGCACTAGGCAGACCTTTGGTACGTATTGCTTTAGGTGGGTTGGAAGATGTCAATGAGTTAAGAGGACATAGAAGGACGTATGTCGGTGCGATGCCTGGTCGTTTGGTACAGGGATTGATAGAAGCTAAACATATGGATCCGGTAATTGTTTTAGATGAGATAGATAAAGTGGGACGTAGCATGAGGGGAGACCCTACAGCAGCACTTCTTGAAATACTTGATCCTGAGCAAAACAGTAAATACAGAGACTATTATTTGAATTTTAATATTGATTTGAGTAAAGCTATTTTTATCGCAACGGCTAATGATGTAGGACGTATCCCTGCACCTTTACGTGACAGAATGGAATTTATAGGCTTAAATTCATATACTCCTAAGGAAAAGTTTGAGATTGCTAAACGATATTTAATCCCACAAGAGTTAAAAAAACATGCTTTAAAACGTAGAGAATTTAGTATTTCTGATAAAGCTTTAAAGCTCTTGATAGATGAATATACACGAGAAGCTGGGGTAAGGAATTTAAGACGACGTATCGCGGGTCTTATGCGTAAAAGTGCTAGAAAACTTTTAGAAAATAAAACAAAAGATGTGGTTGCTATTACTAAAAAGAATTTGGAGAAGTTTA
>DRQB01000106.1 GCA_011330645.1 Campylobacterota bacterium
AAAGCTATGGATATGAACCGTATCGATGAAGTAGTACCTCTAGGAGATACAGAGATTTGGGAAGTCACCAATATGATGGGCATGGATCATAACTTCCACATACATGCCACACACTTTAGAGTTATAGAGCGTAATGGTAGTGCAACCAATGTTCTTGAGAATGAAAAAGGATACAAAGATGTTGTCTATTTAAAAGGAAACGAAAGCGTAAAACTACTTGTAAAAATGACTGACTACACAGATGAGAGTGTACCATATATGTATCACTGTCACTTCTTAGAGCATGAAAACAATGCAATGATGGGACAATTTACTGTTGTCTAAAACTTTTGGCACTCAACTGAGATAAGCCCAATTTCCTTTTGGACAGGGAGCAATATCGACACCAACTCGGTGTCGTAAGTCTATAAAGCATTGGAGCTAGACTCCAACGCCTCAGAACGACAGCCTTTATCACCCTCTTTGGTATCTTACCATTACTCTATGCCATAGGTGTAGGCTCAGAGATACAGTACCCACTCTCTATGGTTGTTACTGGAGGGATTATCTCTTCAACCGTACTGACACTTTTGGTGTTGCCAGGGTTGTATGTGTTGTTTTTTAATCGTAAAGAGGTATGACTTTTGTCATATCTCTAACGAGTACGTATAAGCACAAAATTATATAATAAGACCATGATAATACAAGTCCCAGAACACTTTTCAAAAAACAAAGATATTTTAACCCTCGAAAATCTTAGTTTTTTATATTATTTCAATAGAAATAAAACAGATAAAATAAATGTACAGCTCAACAAACATATGCTTCTGCATGTGTTTAATGGAAGTAAAATTATTGTGAATGATGGACTAACACATAAAATAACAGACAAACAAAGTGTCTTTCTTTCGAAAGGGCAGTATTTTATGAGTGAGATACTCTCCTTGGAGAAGTTACACTTTGATGGTATTATGGTGTTTTTTGATGATAGCTTTTTGTTTTCTATTTTTCATAAATATGAGCATTTAATGAAACACAGTAATAGCAAACAGGCACTAGATGTAGATGCTTTGTGTATACTTGAAGATTCTCAAGCTTTGCATGAAACGATGTTGTCTACTAAGTCATACTTAGAACGCAAGTCTGATGACACCGCTCTTATACAGTTAAAGTTTGAAGAGATATTTTTACAACTCCTACAGACCAATCACTCACATGAAATAGTCCATTATTTTCAAGCACTTTATAACAGTAGCTTGTACAAACTTAGAGATTTGTTTGAAAACAATACCTTTACTACCGTCGATGAGATGATAAAAGAGAGTAACCTATCAGAAGTACAATTTAGAAAAGTATTTAAAGAGATGTATGATGTGACACCCAAAGAGTGGCTTCTGCACAAATCTTTAAAAAAAGCGAAACAACTTTTAGAGACCAAAGAGCTCAATGTTACTGAAGTCTGTTATGAATGTGGTTTTCACTCTATCTCATGGTTTATTAAGAGTTTTAAAAAAGAGTTTGGTATGACACCCAAGAAATACCAACAAAACTGCTAAAAAAGACCATAAAACTGATAGCTTTAACTTCTTACTTCTTCTATAATAGACTCAAACAGTAAGGAGTTTTAAAATGAAAAAATTAACAATACTTTTACGAGTCGTCGGGCTGATACAAATTGTGCTAGGTCTACTTTATCTATTTGCCCCTGCATTTATATTATCATCTATGGGACATACCGTTCCTCAACCTGATATATTTTACCCCCTAGGTATGCTTGCAGCTAGATTCATCGCGTATGGTGTGGCATTTATCTACATCTCTTCTGAACCAATGAAATATAAACTATGGATATATTTTATGATTCTAATCCAAGCAATTGATTTGGCTGCAGGTATCTACTATACTGCCACTGGTGCAGTGACTTTAGAGTTATCTGGATTTGCAATGTTTAATGCCACATGGATTATGCTACTTCTGTACATCTTTAGCAAAGAAGGAGAAAAAACATTAGAACAGTAATCTTCTTATGGCTGCAAAGTCAAACATTTTACAAAGAGCTACAAGCGAGTGCTGTAGAACCTATTGCTTCAGCACAGAGGTCTGATCAGAGATGGGCAGACATAGGCTGTAGTACAGGACTACTCACACGCTTGGCACATAGGTTACATTATCATGTTACAGGCTATGATTTGGATGTAGTTTCATTGAAAGTTGCAAAGTTACTCTCTTCTCGTTTGAAAGATATCCACTATATACATCAAGATTTTCATACCATACATAACAAGTTTGACGTGGTCAGTGCGACTTCACTTTTATCTGTAGTTGAAAATAAAACAGAGTCTCTCAATAAACTCATAGATTTATTGAAAAATAACGATGCTACACTGATAATCATAGAACCCACAGAGAAAATGACAGTTAAAAATGTACAGAAAACTATAGTGGATTTTAAAACATTTTGGTTATATAAAGGGTTACTACTCTGGGCAAAAGCCAGAGAAGGCAAAGCTGTTTCCACAGAAGTATTTGAAAATGTTGCATCAATAGAGATACAACATCAATACCATATAAATGATATGGTGAGAATTACGTATATCAAGAAAAATTAACTCATTGAAGGTACATCAGAGTTAATCGTTATTTTCTTTTTTGTATTGTTTTGCTCTTTAGTTTCATTTTTTTCTGTTGTTTGTTTCTCTTCTACTTTAGCAGGAGTTACACTTGCCCCATTAATGCGTATATTTGATTGTACTTTGGGTACATTTTTCAATTTTTTAACAGATATCACTAATTTTCCATCTTTATATTCTGCTGAAATACTTCCTGCATCCGAATCAGTTGGTAGAGGAATACTTTGTTGATACATACGCATAGAACTTGATGAACTAAAGCTATTAGCCGTTTTATTTTCCTGTTTTTCTATGATTTTGGCAGTAATGCTCATTACCCCATCTTTTGCATTAATATCAATATGATTTTCTTTATTCTCAGGGATATTTGTCACATATTCGTAATGGTCTTTTTTATCTACAAATGCTTGTGGTTGTGATATTTTATACGTACCAATAGGACTTGCAAGTCTTGTAGTACGTTGTTGTATACGTTGATGCATTCGATTGAACATTTTATCCATATTTTGTTGCATATGCATCATCTCTTTAAAAATGTCATCTCCAAAAGGATCTTGCATAAATGGGTCATTGGCTTGAAGTGAAAGTGTTGTAAGCAAAGGCAACACTAAAAGTGAAAGTTTATTATTTAGCATGTTGTGCTCCTTATAATTAATTTATGGTGTCATTATAAGAGCAGAAGTTTAACGGAATTTAAATCGAGGGGTTAAATCATTCATAGAAAGTTCCTCTACTTTCGTTTTACCCATTACGGCAAGGAGTGAACGTACTCCATGTAAAAGTTGATGATGGTAAAAAGCAATGTGTTTAGACTTTTCAATCACTAAAAATTTACTCCTTTTGGCTTCATTCATAGTGGCAAGCCCTACAGGACAGTCTCTTCCATTGGCTCCAGAACATTCTCTTGCACGTATACACCCAGCTGATATCATAAATCCTCTTGCGATATTTACAAAATTAGCACCATGACAGAGTAGTTCAACCACATCATCAGGGGTAAGTACTTTTTCACTTGCAATAATTTTTATCTGTTCTTTTAGTCCATATTTTGTAAGACATTTATTGACAATAAGTAGTGCATTACGTATTGGTAATCCAATTTTAGACATCATTTCAAGTGGTGCAGTCGCAGAGCCCCCATCACCTCCGTCAATGGTCATAAAGTCAGGAATACTCTTTCCTTCATCAACTCTTTCTTTTAAGGCTTTAGCATAAAGTTCAAAGCTCTCTTCAGAAGAGATAACGATTTTAAATCCAACTGGCTTACCAGAGATATTTTGTAAATGCTCAAGAAAATTAAAGAATGTTTCCATATCTGTAGCATACGGAAAACGGTTTGGGCTGATAAGATCTTTATGCGCAGGAATACCTCTATAGTAGGCTATATCATCACTTACTTTTCTTGCAAGAAGTTTTCCCCCTGTTTGTTTCGCACCTTGTGCAAGCTTCACCTCAGTCATACGACAAAATCGCATCACTTTTTGGTATCGTATTTCATCAAATTTTCCTTCTTCATCTCGCACACCATATAGACCAGAACCCATTTGAAAGGTAATATCAGGGATTGCCTCAGATACATTTTCAGGAAACATCTCTAAAGGTTTTGTCCAGTCAATACGAAAATAAATCAGTCTAGCTCTATCAAAAATAAACGAACCTCTGTCTTTTTGTCTCAATACCATATTTCTATAGAGACGTTGAGAAACTTCTCTGTTTGTGATAAATTTAGTAATCTTATACACACCTTTTGCGAACCATGTTCCTTCTTTTCTTTCAAGGTATGCATCGTCACAATCACAAATGTTTAAAGTAGCAAGAAAATTAGATGTGAGACCTCCCTCACCTGTATTGATGGGAAAATGTCCATTAAAAGCTCCTCTTGCAAAAGATCTTGTACCCTCAGGAGAAATAGAGCCATCACTCATTGCTGAACGTCCTATGATACTTTTACTGACATAGGGGATTTTTCGCTTCTCTCCAAAAGTTACAGAAAAATTAGCTTCTACCTCATGTATCTCCTTAACAAAGTTGGCATGTTTAAAAAGTGTTTTTTGATTTCCATATGGTTTTGTAGGGGAAAAAGACAAATAAGGGCTTCTCCCCTCAGACACTTTATTAATCCAATCTAATTTTTCAAAAGAATCATAATAGGTTTCATCTCCAAAATATTGACGCATGGGATTACGTAACATATAAAAAAAGTAACGCATACGTCCAATAAGTGGATAATTAATCAATAGTTGATTTTTTCGTTGCACAAACCTATCATAGATATACATTCCAAAAAAGACAATAAGTATAATCATTAACATAACTTTTAAGAGTAGCCCCCAATCAGCAGATAAGAGAGGAAGGTTTGCAAAGAATTTATCACTATTCATGGTTACCATCCTTAAAGAGTATATGATCTAGTGAATATTTGCCTCCACCAAAGCTAGCAAAAATAAAAAGAAATATCATATAGTACAGTGGTATTTCTATCCCATTGTCTGCTACAGAAAAACCATGGGGTACATGTACAAATATCATGGCACCTATCATCACAAAAGAGAGTAAAATGGAGACAGGGCGTGTTAAAAGTCCTAAAATAAGACCAATTATACCTATGGTTTCGATGCCTGAGACTAAGTAGGCAGTAAAAGTGGGAAAGGGAATAGAAATACTGTGAAACCACACTGCAGTGGCAGACATATCACTCAGTTTCATCAAAGCAGGTTTTGCAAATCCATACGCTAAGACAAGTCTTGCGATGAGAATAATGATATTTTTAGGATATGAAAAAAGTACATGGACTTCACCACAAAAATTTTTAAATTTTGACATTGCAAACTTCTCCATAATATAATTTATGATTTGGCATTTCATCTCCCTATGAGGTTACACAGTCTTTACATAGTATTATTATACACTTTTAATTGTGTAGTAGTTATGCACTCATTTCATTTTAGGAATACCTATGACAAAAATTTTAATCACATTACTCTTTAGCTCAGTCATTTTATTGGCACAACATACTGTTGCGCTGCAAGTTCTGGGTTCTGGTGGTCCAGAGATGGGAGACAAGCGTGCTTCGTCTGCTTACATAGTATGGATAGACGGTAAAAGTAAAGTGCTCATAGACTTTGGTGGTGGGGCTTCACTTCGTTTTGAAGAGGTGAATGCCAAGATAGCTGACCTTGATGTCATTTTACTTACACACCTACATGTAGATCATACAGCAGACATCCCTGCACTACTTAAGGCTGCTTTTTTCACTAGAGCCTCAGGAAATTTACTCGTTTATGGGCCAGAGAAAAATGCGTATATGCCAAATACAAAAGTGTTTATTAAAAGATTATTTGATGAAGACAAAGGTGTATGGAAATACTTAGGTGATCATCTAAATGGAGATGCCAGATTACAAATAAAAGCGTTTACGATTGAGCAGAGCCATCAAAATAAAGTGATCTATGCTCGCAATGGTATTCGTATTACAGCAGTCAGTGTACATCATGGTATTATCCCTGCTATAGCATATCGAATAGACATAGGCAATAAGAGTATCACTTTCTCTGGAGATATGAATGGAGATTACCATACCTTAGAAAAACTTGCAAAAGGCACAGATATTTTAGTCGCACATAATGCGGTACCCAAAGGAAGTACAGGCGTTGCCGCACAACTACACATGACTCCAACCATTATAGGTCAGATAGCAAAAAAGTCACATCCTAAAAAACTCATACTCTCTCATAGAATGTTAAGAACATTAGGAAAAGAAAAAGAAACAAAAAGAGAAATACGAAAATATTATAAAGGAAATATGCAATTTGCAAACGATAGAAGTTATTACAAAATACGATAGAATGACTTTTACGCCTTAAATCGGCATTCTCCAAGCGTAACAGTTTTCCCCTTGGATATTTGTGAAATGATGTATGCGAGTGTACCTTCTGCATCTGCTTCAGGCATCTCTGTATGTATCAGTTTGAGTGCTTCTTTTTGAGTGGTTTTAGTCCACTTTTTTTCATAACAATATTGCGTATGTAATTCCATGCCTTAGACAAGTCCTATCTCTGCAAAAATAGGCTCAACTTTTAACCACCAACTTTCAAGTTTACCACTTAACTCTGAAATTGCAGCTTTCTCTTTTTTCCATTCTTCTATTTTTTCGATAATAGCAGGTTTGTCTGCTTCATCGATATGTTTTGATTTTTTAATTTTATCAACAACTTTTTTTATTTTTTGTTCCATAGCTGACTCCTTTTTTCTATTGTAGTTCAATCTTTAGTGATTGTCAATAGTAGTTAGATTTTGTTTTTGATAGCTTCTACCCATTTAATCATGGCTTCTTGCGCTTGAGGATTAGGTGCATCCATAAAACTGAGAACAAAGCTGTCTACCAGTTCCGCGATACCAATGGCACGAGGACGGATGGCTAACATAGTCGCTTTGGGTAACTGCTTACCAAAACAACAAATGACATTTTTAGCATCCAATATATCATCATTTATTTCACCTTCTGCCAAACTTTTAGTATGTGTATAATGATCAAAAGTAGCAATATATATTGCTACAGGATGTGCTTCAATTTTCTTTTTAAGTTCTTCTACTATCGCATCTACAGTGGTATATGTTGTTTCATTTTTTTTGATAATAAGCTTGTTAATAGGATATTTATCCATTAGTGTTAGATGTGTCATCTTTAAAATCCTCATATATTATAATTTTCATAACTATATCTTATGTAAATTAAATAAAGGTAAATTTATTTAAAAGATGTCTATTCTTCACCTTCTTGATACTTATTGACTTGATAGATGGAAATATCAGGTTTCTTGTCCAAACATGTTTCATGCATACCTGCTTTTTTACATAGATGTGCAAAAAAGAGTTCAAATGTGGGTAACTGTTCCCATACTTGCGGTAAAAAAGTGGCTTGATATTGTCCATATTTTAAAACGACACCATCTTCCCCTACTTTTATTTTTGATTTTAAATCTTCTATAGAATTATATTCTACTACTTTAGGTGGTGTTAAAATAGAAACTTCGACATTAATAGAGTTATATTCATCCTCCTTTAACGCTACAAATCTTGGGTCATGTATGGCAGCATTTTTTGCATTTTCTATAACATCTTCATAAAGTGGTCTATGTGCGACTAAAGAGCCTATACATCCTCTAAGTGCTCCATCTTTAGTATTGAGTGTGACAAAGGCTGCCCCTTTATTTTTTAACCAACTATATTTAGTAATGAGTGAATCAACATCTGTATTCTCTTTTTTATGTATGGCTTTTGCAATACCAGCTCGGGCAAGTTTTAACAGTATCTCTGCTTCTTTTTGTTGATCATTTTTATGCACAAAGGCCACACTCATATACCCAACAACGGACGAAGTATCTCCACTGGCATCAGCACTGGTTCTATAGTCAAGTAATTTTGATACTAACCCTTCTTCTTTTGCAGCAATGAGCATGGCCTCTACGCCTATCTTACCACAAGCTTCACAACCTTTATGTAAAGCTTTTGCATCGAGGCTTGATACGGCATCCATACATACAGTATCAAGCCTATTTGCTTTATCGATATCATAATAATGGCTTAAATCGGTACTAATTACCACCGCGGTGTGAGATTGTTGCAGTAGATACTCTATAATTTTTGCTAAATTTTGAGGTTTTTCATCTCCATATACTAACTCTAGTACACGCACTTTTGGCATATAATGCTTAAGTATAGGCATTTGTACTTCTGTACTATGCTCATGATGTGCTTCGGGTACAAAAGAGAGAGTAAATTTCTCTTTTAGCTTTTGCATAAGTGTTGTATCTATCGTCAATTCTCCCAATGGTGTCGCATACGTATCATACATAGCAATACTCGTACCTTTAAGATAGACACGGTGACTAGGTCCTATCACTACGATATCTCGTATATCACTCTTTGCCAATAATCTTAATGCAATGTTTGCAGTAAATCCACTATAAACGTATCCTGCATGAGGGACAATGACTGCCTTTGGTTGAAGTTTGGATATAGATTCATGACTCTTAAAGTAGTCATCTAAAATCTTATTATATTTTGTTAGTGTTCTTTCAATCTCACTTGCCTGTGCAGGATAAAACTGTCCTGCAACTGCTGTTTCCCTTGTACTCATGACCATACTCCTGCTATAGATTTATGACAAAGATGACACCTTCCATCTTTGAGTCTATTGGTTGTAACCTTATAAGCACTTCTATCTATCAGTACTGTGTCACACGCTGGACAATAGGTGTTACTAGACACGGGAACATTCCCTAGATATATATGTTTTAATCCAGCTTCTTGACCTAGGTGTTTTGCACGCTCTAATGTCTCTAAACTTGTAGCACTATGGTCTAGCATAATATAGTCTGGGTGAAAAGCACTCAAATGCCAAGGTACATCTACTCCCAAATCATTAGCAATAAATGCTGCCATCTCTTTTAGTGATTCATCGCTGTCATTTTCACCTTCTATCAGTAGTGTAGTTACCTCCACCCATATACCTGCTTGAACCATACGTCGGAGTGTATCCTTGACTGCTTCTAATCCGCCTTTGAGTACTTTTTTATAGTAACTCTCATCCCAACTTTTCAAATCAATATTGGCAGCATCCATCCATGTAGCCATGTCATCTATGATTTCTGGTGTCTCAAAGCCATTACTTACAAAGATATTTTTCAATCCTTTTTCCTTGGCTAGCACACCAATATCTTTAGCATATGGGTAAAAAATGGTCGGTTCATTATAGGTATAAGCTATAGCACTTGCACCCTCCTTCAAAGCCAGTTCGACCATTTGTTTTGTACTTACTTCAATATTTTCATTGATAATATTTGTTTGTGAAATATCCCAGTTTTGACAAAATGGACATTTGAAATTACATCCAACAGTACCAAAGGAGAGTACTTTACTGCCAGGGACTAAGTGATAGAGTGGTTTTTTCTCAACAGGGTCAACATTTAGAGCTATAGGGTGCCCATACACCAATGTTTTAAGCTCTCCATCTACATTTTTATTGACACCACAAATGCCCACTTGTCCCTCTTTCAGTTTGCATGCATGTCTACAAAGTAAACAGATAATGCTTTCTTTTCCTTCTTCTTTTTTATAGTATTGCATTCTTTTATGATAAGTCATCATTAAACTCCTTCTCAATTAACAACCTTATATTAATTGACTCAACTTTCTTAAATAATATCATTAAAGTAAGAAAAAGTCAAATATCAAAATAGTGTTCCATAAAAGAAAAAGCACCATTACGCTATAATCGCGACAATTATATAACACGTAGGATGCACTATGAGCGAAACTGTAGAAAAAAAAGCAACATATAACCCAAAAGAAGTAGAAGACAAATACTATAAAATTTGTGAAGAGCGTGGGTATTTTGAGATTGAGGGTAACAAGAACATCCAAGAGGACGGTAAAACATTCTCTATCATGATGCCTCCACCAAATGTTACAGGAAGCCTACATATCGGTCATGCACTGACGTTTACACTGCAAGACATCATCACACGTTATAAGCGTATGGATGGGTTTAAGACACTTTGGCAACCGGGAACTGACCATGCAGGGATTGCGACACAAAACATCGTAGAGAAGCAACTCTTGGCTGAAGGTACTACCAAGGAAGAGATAGGGCGTGAAAAGTTTTTAGAACGTGCATGGCTTCAAAAAGAAACCTCAGGTGGAAACATCGTTCACCAGATGCGTAAACTTGGTGTCACACCTGCATGGAAACGTGAACGTTTTACGATGGATGAAGGACTTAAAGAAGCGGTAAAAGAGGCATTTGTTTCTCTCTATAATGAAGGTCAAATTACACAAGATACCTACATGGTAAACTGGTGTACGCACGATGGAGCTCTGAGTGACATCGAAGT
>DRQB01000107.1 GCA_011330645.1 Campylobacterota bacterium
CCAGATTTTTTATCTATAGTCGCAAAGGTAAGACCAAAACCTGTTTCATAAGAACTGTTTGCAAAATCAAAGAAACCATCTATGTTATCAGGATGAGGAACCAGTGTCACCCACAAGTTCCATAACTCTCCATCGCGTATAGCATCACAAAGCTCTTCTTTATGCCCTAACGCCAATGGTTCTAAACGAACATATTCACCTTCTAAAGTCACCTCATCTAGTCTCATGAAACCACCACATACCAACTATCTGCCACCAGTTCAACCTCACCATCCATATCTGCATGGTTAAACATAGCCATAAAATACTCTTGCTTTAAACTGTTGTAGGCTTCTGGACTCAATTCCATAAGCATCCCTTTGTAGCCTGTATTGTTCATCAACTCCCACCACTCGTCTATGCTCATACCGTAGCGTATCTCTTTACTTTGCATCTCTACTAGATTGACATCAGCAAGCGCACATAGTTTTTCGATGTCTTTTGGGTACTTCAGGTTTTCCCATTTATGTAGGTCGTACTCTTTTGCAGAGTTTGAGCCATGTTTGACTAGAAGTGGTAAAAGTATTTCATTGGAAACTTTAAAGGCTTTTTCAGTGAAGCTTGTAAATATGACTATACCATCTTGCTTAAGTAAAGAGACTAAAGCTTGCAATACCTTATGTGCCTCAGGCAGGAAAAAAAGTGCATACGCACAGGTGATGACATCATACTTTTTGTCGAGTGTTAGTTTTGTCACATCTTGGAGATGAAAGTCTATATTGTCTAGCTTTTGTAGCTTGGCATTTTCACGAGCCTTTTGCAACATACCCTCTGCAATGTCTGCAGCATCAAAGTTGGCACTATGCATACACGAAGCACACTCTAGTACCACATTGCCCGTACCACAAGCCACATCCAATATATTTAGCTCACCTTCACCTTTGTACTTTCCGATAATCTCCACCACATTTCTAGCCGAGATTTTAAAAAATGGTATCTCATCATATTTATGGGCTACATCATCAAATGATTTTTTGGCGTAGTCTTGTTCTGTCTCTTGCATACTGTCTCCTCTTACCCCATCGGATAAAGTATCTCATCATGTACTTTATCGCAAGCCTTTAACACGTCATCACTCAAAGTAAAATCCATGGCCTTCAATATAGGGTCTAACTGCTCAGCTGACGTTGCTCCTATGATGGTAGATGCCACAAAAGAAAACTGTTTTGACCATGCAGTAGCCAGAGTGACTGGGTGGATCCCTGCCTCTTTGGCTATAGTAACATATTTGGCAGTGGAAGCCAGTATTTTATCATTTAAAAATCTAGTTGCCATGGCTTGCTGTCTAACATTTGGTGAATTCATATAGGAAGTAAATCGTCCTTTAGCATGAAAAGCATTGTTATACTTACCACTCAGTACTCCACCAGCTAGAGGAGAGTAAGAAAGCAGTGAGATGTTTTCTTTTTCACACGCCGTTGCTAGCTCATCTAAAAATCGACGATTAAGTAGAGAAAAATTGTTTTGTATAGATTCAAAACGTGTATAGCTATACTGTTCACTCTTCATCAGTGCTTTGGTCGTACCATAAGCTGTGTCGTTAGATGTACCCAAGTAACGTACTTTCCCACTCTGCGCAAGTCTGTCAAAAGCCTCTAAAGACTCCTCTATAGGCACGATAGTATCGGGCCAGTGCATTTGGTAGAGGTCTATGTAGTCCGTTTTAAGCCGTTTGAGGCTCCTCTCCACTGCACGCTCGATGTGAAATCTGTCTATAGCCGTCAATCCATGACGTATAGGCGGTACAAACCACCCATTCGCAGTACCTGCCACCTTGGAAGCCAATATGATGGAGTCTCTAGGCTTGGTCTTCATCCACTCACCTACCATCTCTTCAGTAAGCCCTGCTAGTTCAGCAGAAGGAGGCACAGGGTAAAGCTCTGCCGTATCAAAGAAGTTAATGCCTCTTTCATATGCTTTATCCATGATGGCAAAAGCCCCTTTTTTATCTGCTTGCGTACCAAAGGTCATCGTACCTAAACATATTGGGCTTACTCTTAGTCCTGTCTTTCCTATGTAGTTGTAGGTCATTTTTTGACTCCTATTTTGGATTACTCTTCTTAGTCTATTAGAGTAATGTTAAACGAACTAGTAAAAATTTAATACCTAATCATTATTTTTGTTACTCTAATGTACTTATTAAATAATCAATAAGTACTTTATAATGTTTAGGATAGGAATCTGTATCTAGTAATTTAAAATAATCAATTAATTCTGAAAAATCACGTGCATGCAATTTTAGATGTTTTGTTGATAAAGCTATTAAAAACTCCATACACGCCTCACCTTGTTTAGTGTTATATTTTGTAATAATATTTTTAATCATATGGGTAATAGTTTTACTAAATTCATGTGTTGTCGAATAATCAAGTTCATGACTTGTGGATAATCGTAGTAAAGAAGCTTGTAAGATTCCATCATTAAAGCGTGCAAAATTCTCAGGTGCAATTATTTTTGGGTCATAAAGTGTTTGTTCCAAATCTTTTTTTACTACTCTTGCATATTGTAAGACTAATGCAAATGTATATAAAACATCTACTTCAGATGTATTTTTATATTTATCATTATTTGCCTTATAAAATTTCCAAAATGCAAATCCATCTGCAAGTTTTAAATTGTTATTACTACTATCTTTCCAAAAGATATTTGACGTTGTTGCAGTTTTTTTTGTTTCTTCTAGCCACTCTATTCTTTCTTGAATTGTATCATTTTCAATCATCCCAAATTCACCCATAAATTTATCTTTCAAAAATGATAATTCCTTATCCCATGTTGTATTAATAGTTTTTGTTGGTAAAAGTATTTTATCAATTTCCAGTACTAAATGGGATTGACCGTACATATGATTTTTATCAATATTTCCTTTCATAAATTCAAATGTTTCTTTAGAAAATTGTTTACTAATACCAATCATATAAAAACGTGAAGCGTTTGGATGTGTATCTCTAAGTTGTCGACTAATCTCTTCTAGAACATATCCACTACTAATACTCCCAGCAACAATCAAAATAGCATCATCTTCGTTATGTTTATCAAGATCAAAGAAATCTTCTTTAATATTAATTTCTATACTTGATCCACCTAATGCTATGACAATATCATTTATTGTTTCTGCAAACTTTTTTGAATCTTCATCTATGTACACAATTTGTTTTATTGCTAACGTAAAGTGTCTTTGTAAAACATATTTTAATTTTTCGATAAAAGATAAATTTTTAGCGAGTGAGGTTCCATTAATATTAAAATCAAATCGCTCTGCATTTTTTCTTCCACCTAAAGTTAAAATTTTTTCTGCACTATATTTTTTAAAAAATTCATTTAAATATGTTGGCTGATGGTATATAGTTAGTTTTATTGGTCTTGGTTCTTTAATACTCAAAATAAACTGTTCACTATGTAACTGAACAGGTATTGATCCATTCTGACATAATTTACAATTTTCTGATTTATAATTTTCAGGTGGAGAAGAAATACCCATATCTTCTTCTAATTTTATTAAAGTATCAAAAGAATGTTCTGTCTCACTTACAGGATAATAAAATAAAACAAGTATCTTATTGATATTATTATTTATCTTTTTAATATCCTTAATAAGCGTAGCCGTTGTTGTTGTAGATATAATTATTAAAGATTGTGTAGCATCTAAATCTTTCATATAATCATTAATTTTCACATAAGATTGAAAATTTTGTATACGAGGAATTACATATTTAACATTCAACTCTTTTTTAAGTAGTATTGCTGTTTGAATAAGTGAGATTATACTAGAGGTATCTACATATATTGTAACTGTATTTAAATATGGTAGTAAACATATAGATAAAAAATTTACTTCATTTTGTTCTACAAGTAAATTCGATATTTTTATAAATTTATTTGTATGTTTTCCTGATAATGTTCTAAAATGGTAATTGCTATCAAATGTCATCATTACATTATTTTTGTCAAATAATTCAACTATGGTCTTTTCTTTTATTTTATCGATTAACTCATTCTTTGAATTACCTTCTTCATCAATAAACTCTCCCATGTCATTATATTGAATAAATTCAATATTTGTATTTGAAAAATAGTCAAGTCTCTTTTTAATATTAACTAAACTGTCTTCTATATTTATACTATTGGGAATAATAATTAGACAATTTTCAGGAACAACTGCAGATTCGAAAAAAGTTTTAATATCATTTTCTACCATTTCATACGATATAGTCATACTTGTAATCCAAATAGACAAATAGTCCTTGTCACTAATATTTTGAATATTAATAAAACTATTAAACATGATTTTTCACCTTGTCATTTAAAGGTAAAATTATGGTGTATGATGTTCCAATTATTTGTTGACATTCTTTTATATATCGTTCATCTAATATATTTGTATTATTTAGGTTAATATTAGAGTAATCCGCCTTGACTAATGTTCTACCAGTTCTTAAAACAAAAAGGCCCTTATGCTTTTTTATCATCTCCATAACAAGAAATAAACCTAACCCTCTTGTTGGTAGTCCCGTTCTACTAGTATGCTTATTAAAACATTTTAAAACTAGTTTTTTTTCAACTTCAAAATTAAATTCTTCGCTATGAGATAAACTTTGAGCTAAACCATCACCTGAATCAAAAATTGATATTTCCATATATTCTTGATTTTCAAATGTATTTAAATAATCATTAATATCATTATATTTATCTTTATTTTCAGTATCATGGAGTTTCGTATATTTAATTCTTAAACCTCGGATTGATTTTTTTATCAGACTATTATCTTTTGCATGTAACTCTGTATTTTCAAAAAGTTCATAAATAATATTGGCAAAATCACCTTCTAATTTTTCTTTTGTATTTGTCCATGTTGCTGCCTGAGACATTGAATATTTAAATAGTATTGGGGATAGAGAAGTAATAAATTGATTTTTAGTTATTAATTTATCGCCATTATATAAAGTATTGAGATAAGCATAATTTTTAGACCAATCAAAACATATAAGTTGAACGCCTATCCCCTTAAACGTACCGTTAATAGTCTCTAATTGATTCATATTATCAAGAAATAGTTTAGCTTTTGAAACATAATCTTTTTGAAATTCTTCTTTATTATCATTTATCAATAAATTTGCTCTCATGATTGATGTTAAATAAATCAATTCTTTAGCTAAATCATCAATATTATCATTTTCTAAAGATTTAATTAAAACTTTTGTTTTAGGATGCCTAAAAAATAATGTTGATATTGTTTGTAAAATCATCGGGTACAATGCAAAATTGAAACTAGAGAGTTTTTTAACAATACTCAACGTATCTATATCTTCTGCATAAATTGAAACAAGATAATCATCAATATTCTGATAGTTAATTTGTTTTGAAATATGTAAAATGTTATTCATTTATTTCAGCCTTCTATTTTACATATGCAATATAATTACAATAATAATTTGTTTTAATGTTATCATAATAGTATATCAAACTATCCATAAGAACTATAGATATCCAATGAATATGAAATTATCTAGCTTGTATTTAAGTTGGTCTAGTTTTTTAAAATCCATAGTTTATTATAGCAAAAAGAGTACTACTTCAATAAATGCAAAAACTCTCCACGGTTACTATAGCCCACAAACTTATGCTCGATGCTTTCATCTTTACTATTTACTATGTAAAGAATGGGTGTAAAGCGTGTTTTGGCAAACTGCTCGGGGTAGGTGTCTTTGTCTAGGTTGAGCATGAGAGGGATGTATTTTGCTTTTATTTTGGCATCTATGTCATTTTGTGAGAGTATGCGGTTTTCTAGTTTTCTACACCATGGACAGTAGGAAGTTGTCATAAATATCATCAATGCTTTACCTTCTTTTTTGGCTTTGATAAGAGCAGTTTTGTAGTTGGTTTCGTAGCCCATGTCGGCTGCGAAAGTTTCATGCGTTACAGACTTTTTACCAGTTGAAAGCTTTTTATTGTCCTCTATGTACTGAAGTTTGAACTTCTCTAACATCTCTTCAACCGTGTCTGCGAGTTGGTCATCAACATCTTCTTCATCTTTGAAGTCTGGCGCGATGAGTTTACTCTCTTCATAGGTAGAGCCAAAGACACGTTGGGTTGCACCATCACGAAGTACGTACTCACCTAACTCTAACTTCACCTCTAAACCTACCACATCACCCAGTGAAACATCACGTATCACAAAGACAAGCACACGGGAAGGATGTCCTTCTATACTTACACCTATCTCTTTAGACATACTTTGCATAAGAGACTTAATGTCTGCACTATATTTGGCAGTTTTGGGTGACATATTTGCCACGATGGGGTCGTAGTTGTCTACACCTGTGAGTACATAGAAACTCTGTGCATAGATGCTTACCGTAGCTAGCAAACTCAATAATAACTTCATTCTAATTCCTTGTATAAAGCACTCTAAAGTGCGTGTTAGATATTTTAGACCTTCTTTTTTAAACAAATCTATCTCTTCTTGTGTCCTTGGTCACGGTGGACTATCGAACCATATTGAGGCTTTGTTGTGTGTAGGGAATGTCATTTTTTTCATCTCTTTATAATGTAACTGCATTGTCTCTTCTCTATGTTTATCGTGATAATGTAGGATTATGAAATTTTTACAAACATTTGACATTATAGTACAATTATACTAAAATAGTACAATTATACTAAAAGGAAAGTAATGAATGTAGTAAAAAAGATATTAATAGGTATTGGTTCAGTTTGTGTTTTGTTGATTGTTTATGTGATGTTACGTTTTGGTGGCAGTCTGATGAAGTTTGACGATGGTGCACTCTCTGCATATATGACGATGGCAGGAGAAGTCATAGAAACAGGTGATCCTGCAAAAGGCATGATAAAAAAGGCAAAGTTAAACATACCTGAGGGGATGAGTAAAGAAGAAGCCATAGAAGGACTAATAGAAGCTATGGATGAAGTAGCCCAAGAGTATGGACTAGCTGTTGTAGACAATAAAATCATGAGTAGAACACCGTACATACAGATACGTGCGTATTGTTCTAAGACTATTGGTCAGAAATTTATAAGCTTTTCACCAGAATTTATAGGTTTTATGCCTTGTCGAATGGGAATAGCTGAAGATAAAAATGGTGATATTTATGTCTATACCATGTCTTTAGACCTTATGATAAATGGTGGACATACCTTACCAAAAGAGATGCTCGAACTTGCCAATGAAGTGAGAAAAGGCATGTATGGTATGCTAGACAAAGCAAGGAGTTGGGATGAATAGTCAAACATCTCATATAGTAGTCACAGGAGCTACAGGTTTTGCAGGCTCACATGTGTTAGAAAGTTTTAAAGATCATGGTTATGTCATCGCTTCATGTAGAGATGAGAAAAAACTTCCTGAGCAGTACCGTGAAGATGCATTGATAGGTGACCTAAAAAGTTTGGAATTTGTAGAAAAACTAACAAACACTGCTGATGTAGTTTGTCATACTGCGGCATGGGCAGAGCTTAACGGTAAGGTGGAAGACTCAGAAAGAGAATTTTTGGAGCCTACTTTATGCCTTATAGACAGAGCATTGGTAAATGGAGTGAAACGGTTTGTTTTTCTCTCTGCCATTACTTCTAAGCCCATAGAAGAACAGCGACTACATAGTACCTTAGCCTTAGAAGATATTTGGGCACACTATGCAAGCATCATGCAGATAGAGAAACACTTAGAAAAAGTAGGACAAAAAGGCATAATGGAAGTAGTTATTCTACGTGTTGGGTACTTTACAGGTAAGAATTACGCTTTAGGATTGTTGCCCATACTGTTGCCTCGACTTAAAACACATCTTGTGCCATACATAAAAAGTGGGAGTACCACTTTACCTCTCATAGATGGTGTAGACATAGGAAAAGCATTTGCTTTAGCAGCTACAGTACCACTAAAAGAGTCACAAAGTGTTGTAGACATTGTAGGTAAAGAAGTACCTACGGTAAAAGAAGTGTTTAGCTACTTGCATGAAAAACATCATTATCCATTGCCACATTTTTCTGTACCCTTTGGTTTGGCTTATGTCTTTGCTCGTTTTATGCGTGCGTTACATACAGTTTTGCCTAGAGATCCGCTTATCGTACCCTCTATCGTCCTTCTTCTTGAAGAGACACATGCGAACAATGAAAAAGCTAAAGAGATATTAGGCTATGAAGCTACTGTTAGTTGGAAAGAGAGTGTGGATATGCAGATAGCTCAGATGGCTGAAGAACAAAAAACTAATATGAGGATGAATAAAAAATGAGACTACAAAATGGTGAGATAGCCCCAAATTTTAATGTGCAAGATATGAATGGAAACTCCTTTGACCTTTTAAAGCCTAGAAGTAAACCGCTGCTTATCGCTTTTTTTAGGTATGCCTCGTGTCCTTTATGTAATTTACGTGTGCATGAATTGATTGAAAATTATGAACGGCTTAAGGAGAAAATAGAGATAGTCCTTATCTTTCAATCACCTAAAGAGAAGATAGAACAGTATGTAGGGAAACAAGATATT
The DNA here is from genome assembly GCA_011330645.1 of Campylobacterota bacterium. Taxonomy (GTDB): domain Bacteria; phylum Campylobacterota; class Campylobacteria; order Campylobacterales; family Sulfurovaceae; genus Sulfurovum. Next base: position 8,528 of record DRQB01000107.1, read on the forward strand.
CCCTATAGAGTCTTGCCCAACCCTAGTAAAACACTCTATCACCTTTATGGGGTGGAAAACTCTTGGTTAGGCTTTGCTAAAGCATGGACAATAAAAATAAAACAGGTTTTTGTGGCAGTATTGAAAAATCATTATTTACCTGGTTCTGTAGAGGGTGAAATACATCGTATTCCGGCTGATTTTGTTGTAGGACAGGACAATAAAATCTTAAAAGTTTTTTATGGAAAAGACATTGGTGACCACTTACCACTTGAAGAGCTTGACAGTATCCTGAAAAGAGAACAAAAGTGAATCGTTTTTGGTTTACAGCAGGTATTATCAATAGTATCGCTACCATAATGCATCTTATTTTGGGATATGCAGACCCACTTTTACCACTGACTCAAATGGGACTAAATGATGTCAGTATGGCTACATTGTTTGCAGTATGGACGATGGCGACACTGGTGATGTTGGTCTCATCTTTTAACTTAGTGTATATTGGTATTTATCCTCATAAGGCAGGTGCAAAGGAATTGGCACTGCTATGGGGAGTGCTTTATGTAGCTTTCGCACTAGTTTTTGTCATAGTAAATGTGAGTTATGCTTTCTTTTCTTTACCTCAATGGGTATTGCTCTTACCTATAGGGATATTGGCTTTTTATGGTAGAAAATGAAGCAAAAATGTTATACTTACTTTATGAAACAAGGTGAGAAAACAAAACAACATATCTTAGAGCAAAGTAATGTACTTTTTTATATCAATGGTTACAGTAGTACTTCTTTTACAGATATTATGGAAGCAACAGGTCTTAGTAAAGGCAATATCACATATCATTTTAAAAACAAACAAGCGATACTCGAAGGTATCATCGCACAAAGGTTAAGAGAAGCAGAGTGTTTTTTTAAGATATGGGAAGAAAAAAGTCAAAATCCAAAAGAACGATTAGCTTTTTTTTGTGACATGATACTCTCAGAACAGGAAAATATAGAAGCCTACGGTTGTCCTATGGGTACACTCACTGCTGAGTTTTCTAAAAATGAACCAACACTTTACACTATCACACTTCCACTCTTTCAAAGTTATCGTGCGTGGTTAGCAAAGCAGTTTTCTTTATTAGGAGCCAACAACGCTGATGCCGATACTCAAGCTATGTCACTACTCGGACGCGTTCAAGGTGTTGCCATGGTAGCACATTCTTTTAAAGATAGGTATTTTTTGGTCAATGAAATCGAGAAGATCAAAGAGGAACTTACCAAGTAAGTTACTTCACCAACTCCTGATACTCTCTCAACAAATCAGGATTCTCAATAGACCCATGATGATGCACCTGTTTATACTCTCCCTCTACCAACTTATACACCCGACTGGTACGAATGGCTAAATCTAGCTTTTCTCCTTTGGTTTCTACCCAGCCACGTTCACGACCAATGGCTACAAAACCACCATCTAAAGCTACGACAGTATAGTCATAAAATTCTACATAAACTTTGGCTTGACCTGAAAAGATACGGCTATAAATGGTTTTAATCTCTTCCCATCCTCTTTTGATACCACCTAGTGGATTGTCCATGGCTATCTCTTCGTTGTTGAGCCAATTTTTCTGCATGAGGTCAAAATCTCTTTGGTTGAATGCTTTGTAAAACTCTACTA
>DRQB01000108.1 GCA_011330645.1 Campylobacterota bacterium
ACAATATGTGTTTCATCTTGCGGGTACCACCACTTTTGAAAGGATGCTTGTTCATTAGAGTGAAACTCTGTTTGTATGGCAAGGTATCCACCACAGTTTAACTTTTCTAACAACTGTGCAAAAACCTCTCTTGGCTGATGCAGATGCTCAAAAACTTCTGTAGAGACTATGAGGTCATACTTTGTTGTTTCATCTAATGTATGGGGATGATAGATAGGGTCATAATAGTCACATACTATACCCTCATCTTCTAAGAGTTGCGCCAACAACGATGTACGCCCACAGCCAAAATCTAACGCTGTTTTTACATTGCTAACATAGGGCAAAACAAAATCCAAAAAACGTTGAAAATACGCTCTGTACCCTGCATCTTCTTCACTGTTCTCATGAAGATTGTAACGCTCTTTTTGTGTTTCAAAATCCTGATAACACTCTGGAGACTTAAAGATATATTCGCAAGCTTTACAGTGATAGTATTTTATATCTGTCTTGTCATGTTTAAATGATACTGTCGTTTGATTACAAATATGACATTTCACTAGCACTCCTTAATAAGCGTTATGTTACTATTTATCTAATTAATGCAAGGACGATTTAAAGATGAAAAGAAGAGACTTTTTAACAACGACTGCTTTAGGTGCGAGTGCTGTGGCATTTAGTGCTTGTCATAGAGCAGAAGAGACAAATAAAGTTGGCAGTGTCAATGTCAACAAAGCCAAAAAAGTCACCCTCAAACTTGCCACTTCCTGGCCTGCACATTTTCCCATAATGGGCACAGGTGTAGATGCCTTTGCAAAACGCTGTTTTGAACTTAGTGGGGGAAGCTTGGAGATAAAAGTGTTTCCTAAAAACATTCTTGTCCCTGCCCTACAGGTTTTTGATGCTACTTCTGCAGCGCAGATAGATGCTTTTCACTCTGGTGTCTACTACTGGAAAGGAAAGAATCCTGCCTTCTCCATTTTCGGTGGGATGCCACTTGGATTGACGTCAGAAGAGATGATAACATGGCTTAAATTTGGAGGAGGCTATGAACTCTGGCGAGAAATGTATGGAAAGTTCAATCTCTATCCACTCGTGGGAGGGACAACAGGACCACAAATGGGAGGTTGGTTTAAAAAAGAGATTAACGCTCTTGCTGACCTCAAAGGGCTTAAAATGCGCATCCCTGGGCTTGGTGGAGAGGTGATGAAAAAACTTGGGGTCAATCCTGTGCTTCTTCCTGCTGGAGAGATATATACAGCGCTAGAGCGTGGTACCATCGATGCGACCGAATGGGTAGGACCGGCACTTGATAGTATGATGGGCTTTGCCAAGGCAGCACCCTACTACTATACAGGGTGGCATGAACCGGGAAGTATTTTAGAAATCACTTTCAACAAAGCCCGTTGGGAGAAGCTCAGTGATGAACATCGTGCCATTATTACTGCTGCCAGTGAAGAGATGACAGGAAATATGCTTCAGGAGTTTAGATATAAAAATGCCAAAGCACTGCAAGCACTACCAAAAAATGTACAGATTAAAACCTTTCCTAAAGAGATGATGGACGCTGCAAAAGTAGCACTGAACGAAGTATTGGAAGAGGAGAGTAAAAAAAGTGCTGACTTTAAAAAGGCATTAAAAAGTTATCAAGGTTTTGTCAAACTCAATAAACCATGGGATGATATCAGTACCAAAAACTTTTTAGAAATTCGAGGTTAATGTTGCACCAAAATATGCAACTTCCTTGTTCCGGTGTCAAGGGTAAACTCTTTTATTTTCTCAGACATAAGTGTCAGTTTGATGGTATTGTTATCTAAAAACTGTATATCGACGTCTTCTGGAAATTGTATATCATGTAAAATATCATGTGCATCTACAGGCATAAAATAAATCACATAACTTTTTCGAGGTACGATAGTGAGTTCATCATAAAGTTTTGAAACACGATAAAACTCTTCTTGAATTCTTGTTGTATAAAAAGACCATTGATATTCTTTGATTTCATCACCTACACGATAAAGTACTTCTGCTCTGTATTTGCTATTGTATGCCAAACGTTTTAACGGAAAAATCGCAAATTGATTACGAGTAAATCGTTGATGGGGATCATTTTCTTTATCCATAAGATGGACATCCACATGATTTTCTTCATAATCATACAGGTTAAAAGCAATCAATGAGACATCTTTATAGTAAAAATCATTAAACTCTATGCTAATTGGAAATCCACTTACGTCATAATTGGGTAAAGGATCAGGTATTTCTGAATAAAATGCAGGAGGTATCTCCCGTTGTCCATCATAGGGGTAGACAATCATACTTGGATTATTTTGTCTACCATAATCCATCGCTTCACTATAGTCTTTCTCTCGAATATGATGAGAAATATCTTTACAACTTGTCCAGTAACTGCCTGTTCCTGTGTAGCTTTTACCATGACAAAGCCTGTTTAAATCACTATTACCCATAAGAAATACAAAGGCCGTTCTGTCACTATTAAATTCAGCTTGAAAGACACCCACACCTAATTCGTTGACGGTAGTACTTAAAAATCCAAACCGATGATAAATCGCTGAAAATAATCCATCTATCGCTTGATGTGCCGAATGTATATTTGTCGATAAATTTTCACTTACATATGCTGCACTATAGCCCTTTTTATAGGCGCGTTCAAAAGGTTTCTCAGCTAAATAATGTGTATGTCCTGCTATTTCTTCATGGCTTGATTCATTATTTGATACCAGATAATAGGCATGGGCTTTAGCCGCAGCTTTTAAACTCTCATTGCTTGAGAAAGTAAGCATATTCATTTTACGACGTATGCTATTGAGATAAGAATATGCTTCAATGCTTTCATAACTCACATCCATAGGAAGTGCTTTTCGAACAATCACTTCTTTAGAAGATAAACGTAAATCAGGGTCAATCAGCTGCCAAGCAGCCAACCCAATGAGAAAAGCAACAAAAAGTTTCATTAACATGCTTTACGACTCCAACGTATAGAATACAACTATCATATCCAATTTCATATTATAATGCCTCAATCAATACTTTTTATTGGTATATTCAAGTAAATCATCCTCGCAGAGATTGTCCATAAGCTTTGCTAAATTTCTAAGAGAAAAGAGACGTAGATGCTCACCCTTCTCTTTTTTGAGTTCTGAAGAGAACTTATTTTTAGAGTAAAGGATAAAAGTATCGACATCCAGCTGGGCTTTGGCACAGTTCTCTTTGAGTTTCGTCAGTTCAGATTTGTTCATTTTCTGCTTTGAATGCTTACAAGCACCTGCAAGCATCGCACCTGACTTACGTTTGCTTAAAATGTCTATCTCCACATTCTTATCATAGTAGGAGCCAATACTCTCTATCGCATCTCCCTCAAACTCATCTTTAAGGCTAAGTTGTATGAGTTCAAGAAGCAGTTGTTCATAGATGAGTGTTGTAAATTCCGACTTCATCCCTTCCCAACGCTTTGTTACTTCAGCATAGTCACCCTCTTTGATACTCTTATAGGTAGGAGAAATAACAGCGAACCAAAAGCGCATAAAAGGAGTAATAAAAAGTAGTTTATCAGAGATACCATCTTTTTCATCTACAGGTTTTTCTACAGAACGGTCAAACTTTAAAAATCCATCTTTGATGAGAAAGTCTATCACCTCTTCTCCATCTTCTCTACCGATATTTACTTTTTTAAAGGCAGAGTGTTCACGTCTGTCTCCTGTAGCTATGGCTGTGAGCATGGCATGGTAGGTAGGCTTTGAGTGTGTAATCTTCGTAAGGTCACCATGTATGTAACGGTAGTTATTGAGTACTTTATTGACGATAAGCTTATCTAAAGGCTTCGTCATATCTACAGACCATCCCATACCGCCGAAAACTGAAAAATACTCCACAGCCTTTTCAAAGTCAGTCACACTGTTTTGAAAACAAAATGAACGGAATTGCTGTAATAGTGTGGGATGTTTAGACATAATATAACCTTCAAATTTATCTTAAAAGTATAGCTTATCTTCCCCTAATTACTGATTTTATACTTTTTTACGATTCGTTACACTTTTATATTATCATAGGGTAATAGGGATATAAAACGTAATATCCTCAAAGAAAATAGAAAGGATACATTATGAGTAATACAAGCATAGATTTAACAGAATTAGGTGTTACAAGAAAATTAACCGATATACTACTTCCTTTTAAAACCAAACTTCCTCTACCAAAAACCATATCATTTATAGACGATGAGGATGATGAAGACGAATGTAGTAAAACTATTAAAATAAAAAAAGGTACGGCAACACTCTATAACGATTCAGATACAGGTATAAAAATTAAAGTACCTATCTGGGGATATGATGGTAAATATCCTGGACCAACTATTGAAGTAGAAAGAGACAAAAAAGCGATTATTAATTGGGTCAATGATGTTCCTGATAGTTCAAGGCAACCAAGCGTAGCTATCAAAGCAGACTATGGTGCAGCAGATGGTGAGATAGTTCCTCAAAACATACTTGGAAATCCCAGTGGTTCAGAAGTAACTATGGGACATAACGGTGCAGCATATTTTACACCACATCAGCATGGAGGTAAAACGGCTCCTAGTTATGATGGTGGTCCAGAAGATATGATTACGTACAAACAAAATCATCTTAACCAGTATGAAAACCATCAAAGAGCAACCATGCTTTGGTACCATGACCATGCTATGCACACCACACGACTGAATGCATATGCAGGACTTGCAGGACTCTACATCATAAGAGACAAGGAAGAAGAGAGACTACATCTTCCGAGTGGTGAGTATGAAATACCATTAGTGATACAAGATAAAAACTTGACCACATTGGCAGAGGATTCAGAGCTTTTACACAAAGTAGAGTTTAATGAAGGTCCTCTAGAATTTTTTGGACCACTGACATTAGTCAATGGCGTTATATGGCCTATAAAAAAAGTAAAAAATAATTGGTACCGTTTACGTATACTCAATGGCTCTAATTCACGTGCATATCGTCTTATTTTTACAGAACGAGGTTGTGATGGAAGCTATAGTGCATGCGATGATATTGTAGTCAAACAAATTGGCTCAGATGGAGGGCTTATGAATGCAGTTGTAGATTTACCCAATAATGGTCTAACCATAGCTCCCGCAGAACGTGTAGATTTACTGGTTGACTTCTCCTCTGTATCAGGAAAAGAAATTGTTTTACTTAATACTGCAGAATCCCCTTTCGCAAACGATGTTCCTCCTGCAACCATTGCGGAACTATTCCCTCCAAATCCTGCACTAGATGATAGACGTACACCTTATCCTGAAGTGATGATGTTTAAAGTAACCCATACCAGTGACGATGATGAAGATGATATAAATCTTACTCGTTTAAACACCAAATTGTCTACACTCGCAAGTTATATCAATGAAAAACCAAATCTTGATGATGTAGTTAAAGTACGAACAGTAGCTATAGTAGAAAAAGCTGTTACTGATGGTGCTGTACTTGTTCTATGGGAACTAGTTCCTGTGGCTAATGTCGCAGCCGAAAGTCCTATTTTGACAGCAGACCGTTGTGTAAATATTGATGGGGTAGAATATGTTGCTGTGGCAGAACGATATCATGATCCCGTAAGTATCATTATCCCTGAGGGGAGTACAGAACGCTGGAGATTTGTAAACCTCACGGCAGATACACATCCTATGCATGTTCATTTGGTTCAATTTTTACCTATTATGAGACAAAATATTCTAACGGTTAATGGTACAGCTATAGACCGAAGCAACACGGCGACAGATTCGGTAGGAGATCAAATACTTGCAGAAACACAAACAAGTATACTCAATACTACACCTATAACATTGACTACTCAAACTTTAGATGATACAAACATTAATGCAAACCTAGATGCCAATGAACAATGTCTTAAAGATACTGTACGTGTAAACCCTGGAGAAATGCTAGATATCATCGCACGTTTTGAAGAGTATCATGGACGTTTTGTCTATCACTGTCATTTACTTGAGCATGAAGATCATGACATGATGAGACAATTTATAGTCACTAGAAATGATATTGATATGATGCATAAATCACCTGTTTCTGTCAAATCAAATGATAATTGTTTACCTCCTAGCCCATAAAATGTGGTTGAGGGAGGGAAAATGAATAATACTTAAAAAAGGATAACAGATGCATTTAATTGAATATCTTATGGATATACTCTCTAAAATATTTTCTACCCAATCCCAAAAGTCATCAACAAATAATATAGATGAAAAAAGTATCCCAGAAAGTCATAGTAAAATAAAGATTCTATCGGTTGAATGCCTACTCTATCTTCAGCCTACACCAGAATTTAAAACACCTTTTTTTGACATCCCCCAATCTATAGAAAATGAATCTTCATCAAATAATTCAACTGTTTTACATTCTATTTTTGGAAAAGATATCCAAGATGAGGCGATAAAAAAGCTGATGCTAGATATTCAAGAACAGACTGTCCCCTTACCCTTATGGAAGGTAACAGATATCTTGACTTCTAAGGAAGGAGCATTTCATGATAGTGGTTGTATCTATATCAATGAAGACTTCATACTCAGTGCTGAAGATTCTCCACAAAATGCATGGACACTTTTTAGAGTGATGATAGAAGAGATTGGTCATTTTGTTGATTATCTATTGAGAAATAAATATGATACCCTTCAAGGCGATGCCAAAGGGGATGAAGGAACACGCTTTGCCAATGCATTTATTTATCATAATAAACTACTCCAACGTGATTTTCATTTTGCAAATTTTCATATGCAAACAGATACAGGAGAAATCAAAAGTTTTCGCCCACAAATTCTAAAGCAATCCCCTACAGAAGATGAAAAAGCAAAAACACTCCTATACACAGAGGATTCATCTGATGACCATGCAGCAGTCATGCTAAACAATGGCAAACAAGTTGTAGGTGAATTTTTTAAAATTAGAGGGGGTGGTGCTATCCATGAAAACCTCACACTTAAAGCGGCTAAAGCTGTCAATATTGTTTATGACTATAGACTCGATGAGGGGTGTGCATGGCCTGATGTTCCATGTGAAAACGGAAATTCTATAGAGACATGTTATTTTAATACATGGAGAAACTTAAATAAACCTGGGACATTAGCCTATGAAAGTCATCATGGTTCAAAACAATACTGGCACTCTATGGCTCCTACAGGGGAACATACCAACCAAGAAGTTATAGAGACAATTATTGAACAGGTAAAAATATGGTTTCAAATGGCTGTTGAAAGAGGTGAAGGAGATGGTGGTTTTTGGAATAAAACTGGTGATGATGGACTTTTCCATATAGGAAAGATTCTACATATGGTTCAAGATTCATTTTCCCCATCTCATATCTCTAGAAATAATTCCAATGAAATCATGCAAATACAGGGATATAACCTACAAGATGCACGAAAACATGGTAAGCCTGATAAGCAGGGGGATTCACCATATGCCCTAAATGCCCTCAAGTATTCTAAAAAAGTATTAACACTCTATAAAGTTATTAAAGCCCATGATAGCTCACTGCAAATACCCAATATTTACCTTCCTCTTTTAGAAGATTTATTGAGAGACGAAATATATATGATACAATCAGATAGAAAAGATGTTCTTGCTGGTGGTACGCTAGATGAATTTAAAGGGTAACACTCATATGTTTACGCAAAAAATATTACCCTTAATTCTTTTTTTTCTACAAATAATTAGTGTAGTACACCTCTATATAGTAAATAAAACTGCCCATTCGGATGTACCTGTAGTATTTATAGAGTTAAATATCATCGTATTCATTAATCTTATACTTTTCATGGCAATTTACTTCTTTGTTTATAAATTTAATTTACGTACATTTTGGATATTCCCCATAGTTACAACTACACTCTTAACACTTACCCTACTCATATACTATTTGCGTATGCTACAATAAATGTCATCTTTATACTAAACCCATATCCAATTCTAAAATATTCAAAATACTCAAATAAGACTTTTATGCTTTGAGTTACTTTCTTTTTCTTAAAAATTAACTGTTTTCCTTTTTCCTTAATCCTATGCATTAAAGCTAAATTACACGCTTACATCATTGACCATTATGCCATAAAGCCCTGCTTCTATCTCTTTTTCTAGATTTTCTTTCTCAACAGTCCAAAAAATCACTTTATATCTCGCTAGAAGGTTCAACTGCAAGACCTTCTTCCTTAGTGCAACATCAATGTCTAAATAACTGACATAGCTAAATGTTTCATCAAAAGATTTACTTTCTAATACGCCACAGTCTTCTATGAGTTTATGAAGTCGTATGTGAGGGTTGAGGGTGTGTATATATTTTAAGACTTTATCTTCAAAGCAAGAGACTTCAATCCAAGTCTCTTTTCCTTTTATTTGCTCTATAAGGATTTCACAGAGCTTTTTATAGGTTTTTGGATGGTATTTGACTTCTAAAATAAGTGTTGCTTTTGCATCAGTAAGGGAGAGTAGCTCACCAAGTGTAGGTATCTGCTCTGTTTTATTTACACGTAATGCCCGTAATGCCTCTAGGCTAAGTGTCTCAGGTTGCGCATCTTGACCCGTCAAACGTTTGAGGTTATCATCATGAAAGAGGATGATAACATGATCTGCACTTAACATCAAATCTGCTTCGATACCATCAGCTTTGGCTTCCAGAGCTTTTTCAAATGCAAGAAGTGTATTTTCAGGGTATCTGGCACTCAAACCTCGATGGGCTATACGCTTCATAAACATCCTTTCTATTCATATCTGAACGACATAGATTTATATGTTATTATAACGTATGCATAAATGGAAACCTCATATGAAAAGGAAAGTGTAGATGAAAGGATGGTTTATTTTTCTCATTTTTCTATTTTTAGGCTGTAGTACGAAAGAAGCCAGTCATCTCCCCTCTCCTTTGGAACTTCCAGGAGCTATCATTGGGACGACGATTGAAAATGCCTTCTATGGACATAAACGGAGTAAAGTGAAAGCGTATATTATCTCACACTATGATACAATCAAACATGATATCAGATTAGGGAAAGGTACACACCTAGAGAGTCTTCTACATCAAGCTGATATCAAGACATCCGAAAAGAGCACTGTTAAAAAAGAGTTGCAAAAAGAGTATCCTGTGATGTTTCAAAACACCCAACTTAGTACTGAAGCAGTTATGCAAGCTTTTGGAACCCTATATTTACCCAAAAAGAAAACAAAAACGATGCATGGCTTTACCTATACACAAGCTTACAACATCGTACAATCAGAGCTTCGTAAACATTTTGAAGTCTTTAGAGTATCTCTAAAATATCAAACGACTACAGGTCTTTTGCCGCTCATCAAAAAGCTGCATATAAACGAGCCAAAAAAACAGCAACAATTTTATGAGAGTCTATGGAAACGTTACGATGCACTTATTATCGAGCCTGTAGTAGTAGGCGTAATGGTAAGAGCAGATTAGTCATCCAAACAAACTTTTGGCTACAATGACTGTTGCTAAGGCAAGTATCATAAATGCACCAAAAAACTTCCTGTAGAAGGCACTATCTATCATTGCAGAGATGATGGTTCCTGCCAGCAAAGCTACAGCTAAAAGTCCATACAAAACAAACATAAGCAATACCACATCCTGTGGCAAGTGCATCGGCTTTTCATCGGGGAGTACGAAAGTTTGTAGCCCGATAGCTACTATCCATAAGTACAATACCACAGCAGCAAATGCTGTCCAAAACAAAAACTGTACTTTACCACTTCGTATAAGCATACCTATCCTTTTCGTTTATCATTATAGCGTTAAGCCCGTAATACTATCGTAAAATCACCCTCCATATAGCCCTCTTTTATCTGCACTTTTGCACCAAAAGGTTTACAAAGTTCCAAGATATCATGAGGTGCCCAATAACTAAACTCGCCCTCTTGCTCTTTTCCACATAAGAGGTTAAAGACAAAGCCCTTACGACTCTTTTCAAAACATCGTTGTATGAAGATGCGTGTTTCCATACGAGTCAATAGATTCATCGAACCACTTGCCACATACCAGTCTGCCAGAGGAAGAGTCTGATTTAAAATGTCACGTTGGACGATTTTGCAGCCCGTACGTATCTTGGCTTCTTTGACCATAGGTTCACAGAGGTCTAAGCCTGTGTAGTTTTTTGGTAAGTTGTTCTTTTCTTTCAAATAAAGATAAAAATCCCCAAACCCACAGCCTGCATCTACAAGCGTCTCGTGTTTTATATCACCCAAACAAGAGACGATGGTAGAAAAACGACGTTTCTGTGTCTGCGTAGAATCCCACGCCACACCCTCAGCTGAGACACCATAGGTCTCATAATTATTTTGATAAAATGCTTTTTGGTTGATACGTGCCACAGGCTAATACTTTTTGTTCTTATAGACTAGCAAATCATCTTGCGTCAAATTATCAAGCAGTGAAGAGAGGTCTACTCCAGAGAGAAGTACTACTTCCTTCTCTTTTAATGCCTCAACTTCTGGAGTAAATCCATTTTTAGAAAAGAGTACATAGTCAGAAATTTCTAGTTCTGCTTTTTGACACTTTTCTATAAGTGTATGCATCATGTTACTCTTTGCTGGTGTCTCAGAGTATTTGCACGCACCAGCTATCATATCACCTGATTTTCTCTGCGCTAGTATGTCTATCTCTAACTTTTTATCATAGTAAGAACCTATTTTTACTATAGGGTCTTTTTCAGACTTAGCGTTAAAGGTTTCTTTGACCAATTCCAAAAGTAAAAGATTTGAGAGTAAGATGGAAAAGTTTTCTCTTATTTTATGCCACTTTTGTGCAAACTCATCATAATCTCCGTCCAAGATACTTTGATAGTTCGGCGAAATCATAGCAAACCAAAAACGCATAAAAGGTAAGTCAAACAAAATCCTGTCTGACTTCCCACCATCCTCTTTTAAAGGTTTTTCTACAGACAAATCAAATTTGATTAAACTCTTACTTACTAAGTAGTCTATGGCTTCTTCGCCCTTTTCTCTACCTACTTTGGCTTTTTTAAACACATCATTTTCATGGTTCACACCCAAAGCAATAATGCTCAACATCATATGATACAAGCCATTATTATGTGTATACCGTGTCATACTAACATGTAGTGCCTCATAGTTAGAGAGTACTTTCTCCTCGATGAGCGTTGCTACACTCTTAGAAACATCCACATCCCACCCAGTACCACCAAAGACGGTAAAGTACTCCAAGGCTGTATCAAAATCTTTAATGTTGTTCTGATACGCAAAAGAGCGAAAGTGTTGTAAAAGTGTTGGATGTTTTGCCATGAGGTAGCCTTGTTTTAGATGGGTGATTATAGCAAAAGTATAACTATTTTGCTATACTCCCTCTTATGAAAATAAGACTAGGCACATTTAACCTTTTTCAATTTGCAGAGCCTCCTTACGCGTGGTACACTAAAAAAGAAAAGTTCAACAAAAGAGAGTGGACTGAAAAAACCACATGGATAAAAGAGCAAATACGCAAGATGGATTGTGACATCATAGGCTTTCAAGAGGTATTTTCACGTGATGCCTTAGAAGCGCTAGTCAAAGAGTTGGGCTATGTGTACTTTGCCACAGCAGATGAGGCAAAACTAAGTACAAACAACCCTATGAAATATGTCACTACCACTGTAGCCCTAGCCTCTAAATACCCCATTAGTAACTTGCAAAAAGTAAGAGCCCACACTCCTAGCCTTAAAAGTCATAGGTTTAAAGGGCATTTTACTTTTTCCAGACTCCCCATCAAAGCAACCATCGCCCTACCCAACGCAC
>DRQB01000109.1 GCA_011330645.1 Campylobacterota bacterium
AGTGTCAACAGCCAACACAAGATGAGCTGTCTCAACATCTACTGTTTCTTGTCATCCGTCTGATAGATGAAGATACCTGAAGGATGTTTAATATTGAAAATTTCACGTTCTAAGTACCATTCTTTGGTGTTGATGACATTGACTTTATTTTGATCGCGTTTGTTGCCCTGTCCATTGACAGAAACATACAGATATTCATCTATATTTGACCAACGAAGGTGAAGTACTTTTCCTTTAAATGTAAACGTTTTCAAAATCTTCAATGTCTTTGTATCAACTATCTGAATAGTAGGAAAATCTTTTCCTGAAAACGTCACAGCCAAATACTTTTTATCTGGACTCAGTGAGGTAAATACAGGCAATCCCTGCATCTCTATATTTTTAATGAAGTTAAATTCTTTATCATACACCATCACGGCATTGTCACCTACAGCAGGTATGAATGTTTTGTCATCACTCAGTGACCAAAAACCAAAGTGTGGTACTTTAAGCACTGGCTTGTTGTCTTTAGCCGTAACCTTGATCTCCGAATACTTCATCGTATCTAAGTCTATAACACCAAATGATTTTGAGAGAAAAAAGCCTACGATGTACGTGTGGTCTTTGATCATAGCATCAAAAGGCATTTTTCCTACGTTAAACTCTTTATAGGGTTTGAATTTAGGTAGACCTTTACCTGCATTCTCATTTTTAAGTACGGAGACTTTATCACTATCCATTTGGGCAAAGATGAGCATGTCTTTATAGATTTTGATACCTACATTTTTTGACCCTGTGACTATCTTGTCTATGGGTTTTAAATCACGAGTAAGAATGTCTACTGACTTGTCATCATAGTTTGCCACTGCCACATAGTTTTTACCAATGACAAAACCTATGGCAGACTTGGACGTTTTATACTCATTTAACACTTTTTCAGTCATAGGATCAAAACGTACTACATAACCGTCACGAGAAATCAAATAACCATCTTCACCATCAAACTTAATGATACCATGGTTCATATTATGCATCTTCTCCATATGTGACTTCACTAAGCCTCTGTTGATGATAGCAATCGACTCACTCTCACGCTCTACCACAAAAAGTTTTTCACTTGCATTGGGGGTAGCTGCAAAAAGTACAGAACTTAGTAGTAATACTGATATCAATGTCTTCATTATAATCCTTCTTAATATATAAACTTATATCATTGTACAAAAGCCTTACATCAGTAGCATTGACTCATATCAATCTTGCTTGAAAACAACTTTCTTTATGCGCTGTTCTTTTGTTAAGGAAGCATAATCTAAATCTATCACTTTAGTACAGTCACTTTTTGCAAGTCTTACATAAAGACCTACGGTTACCTTATCATTCTTTTGAAGTTTAGGTATGTCATAAGATAAGTGTTTTATTTCTTTTGCCTCAAGATTATATACTTCACCTTTTGTAGCATGAGCAGGGATGACAACATCTTTATATTCTTGTTTAAATGCATATGCGAAATACCCCTGTGCATCTTCTTTTGGTGATATATTATAATTTTTCCATATTATCTTTTTACCTCTTTGTATCTCTATCTTTAAATACTTTGCTCGAGCAGGTTGTATAATCAGTGGGTGTTCCATTTTGTTCATAAGCATTACGTGCAGTTTTCCATTGTCTATCGAAATATTCATATCTACACCCGTTTTTCTAAAAACTTCATCATGTATGCCTAAAAATTGATGACTTACATGTGTAATCCTGGCTTTTTTATTTGTCTTTTCTACGCCACCAGAAACTTTTGGCATATGACATCGTATGCAGCCTAAACTATCTTGGTTCTTTCCCATAGCTCTAAAGATGGTCACATTATTATCATTCAACTTATGAGAATGGCATCCGGTACACACTTTTTTTGCATAAATAGGGTTGTTCGAAGTCGAAGAGTGTTTATCACTCTCATCCGCATCTCTTAACCTTCCATAGAGTGTAGGCTTATATCCTTTAGCTTGCTTGGCTTTGATATTTACATTGAAACTATGTGATTTTTGTACATATGCTATGGTGTGACAAAAATAACAACTCACCGCATCAGTATGTGTTTTATTGCTATTATCAGGTCTAGCTTCACCTGAAATGAGTGCGTCCATATTATCTGCCATAGGCATATGACATCTAGCACATTCATATGTTTTAGTACTCACTTTATCTGCTATTTTTCGATGTAAAATAGATTTAAAATATCCCTTTGCATGGAAAGAAGATTGATACTCTTCATAAATCTTTTCATGACATTCTTTACAAGAATGATTATCCATATATTTTGCTTGAGTTATTGATACGAGTAAAAGTAAAGATATAATAATTTGTCTCATGTTATATCCAAATAGGTTATTTAGTGAAGTGACATTATGGGGAGACTAAAAGTCACTTCAGTAAATAACCCTCCCTCCCAAGGGGGTAGCCAAATGAGAGAGGGCGAAGGGGACATTACGCACCAGGTACGTGTTGTCTATGTTCTACCGAATAGGTAAATGTAGGTGTTGTCAAGTTGTTAATATACTTGATAAACTTCCCTGTTTCAGAATCATAGATACCAATTCTACCTGTGGTCCATTCAGAAATCATCGTCCATTCACCATGGTTCGCTGGTTCTGCATGAAGGAGTCTAGGCTGTACTGGTTTTTTCACTGCTTTACCTAAATGATCTGGCATCGGTAAGAGTTTTTCACCACTCATTTTAGAGTCTACTTCAAACACTGGTACAGGCGCATGTTGTGTTGCATCCCACTCTTGAAGCACTTTTTTCGTTTTTGCATCAATGAGTTGACCTTTATGTTTACCTACTTTAATGATACGATCTATTTCTAAAGTATCTTTGTTAATCAAATCCACTTCATTATAGTTTTTAGGTTGACCAAGAACACAGTCTGCCCAAATCCAAGGAGTATGAGGGCTTGTTCCTACAAAAAGTCCACCACCAGCAGTTTTCACATGCTTCACTACTTTCCAGTTAGAATCCCAAATCACAGTATCACCAAAGTTCATAGAGTTCGTTGCGTGAAGCTGTTTATTTTGTCCTTTAGAATACCAAGATGACCCTTGACCTGGATGTGGCTTAGAACGTGGTCCTGTATGCACAAGTGCGGCAAGATTTTTCTCTTTAAAGTCAACAATACCTATAACATCTGACCCTTGGGATGCTATCATGAAGTAACGACCAAAATCTTTACCTTCATCTTCATTCAAGAATGCATCATGCAAAATTTTACCAATATTTGGTACATCTCCTACAATAGGAAAGTTCGGTTTAGAATAATCAATAATATACACATGTCCTGCATCTTTCAGTGCCATAGCAAAATATGGTCCATATGGTGTATCTGCTAGAGATGCTACACGTGATGGACCTATTTCACCATCTGGGTTAATCACTCTAGAAGTATCGTATGCTTTCAGTGGTTCAAGTGTCATTGCATCACAAAGCACTGCTCCTCCTGGGTTATAGTTACCCGCGATGACATATTTACCATCTGGTGATACCGCAAGTCCACGAGATTCTTGTCCTACTTGTACGGATGCCAATGCAGGTTGTCCAGGAGCACCGATGTCAAACATAGTAAGTCTTCCAGAACGTGAAATAGAATATGCATATCTAGGGTTTGCTTTATTGGTTACAGTCACGTGTACCGCAAATCCTGCTTTATGACGAGAAAGTACTTTCCCTGTGGTAGAATCAATAAAGTCTACCAAAGAAGCATCTCTTTCAGTAGCAAATGTAATATCAAGTACTGATTTTACTTCTGTTGGTTTAGGATATTTTTTTGCTAGTGCTTCACGGTCAGCAAGTTTAGCCCATGTCTGTTTGACTTTATCCAAATCAAGTGTAAGTTCCACTGTATTTTTCCAGTCCATGAGCCAGTCAATCATACCTGAAGCATCATCTTTATTAAACTTCTCTTTCCATGCTGGCATAGCCGTATTTTTTCTACCATTTAGAATGGTCTCTGCCATGAACTCTCTACTTTTCTTTTTAAGTACCGCCGGTCTAAGGTCAGACCCTACACCACCTTGGTGTATAGGTCCATGACATCCTTGACACTCTTTTTCAAATACTTTTGCAAAGTCCATTTTTGATGTACCTGCTATTGCCATCGTCGCAGCCAAACTTGTGACTGCAACTAAACCTATCAATCTATTCAATTTCATTTCTTCCTCCTTTAGCTATCGTTTTTCTTCTATGACGTATAAATACATCTTTAAGAACGTTACGATAAAATTACAAGTCTATTTTAGACAACCTAGACAAAACAGGGGCTCCACCAAGCCCCTGTCTCTTATTTATTTAACTTCTTTTTTTCACTTGCATAAATCCAAAACATCGGTAATATAATTAACGTATGTAAAACGATTGTCAGTGTCATCGGTCCTTGATTGAGCCATCCAAAAAAACTTGGAACGACATCTGTAAATGATTCAAATAACATATTTACTCCTTATATAGATTACGAAAGGGCGATGCCCCTTCCTTTATGCAGCTGCAGCCGCACTCTCTTCATTCTGCACTTGTCCAGACTGTGCTTTACCAATAGTGAGCATATCCCACACAAGATAGATAAATCCTACAAAGGTTACCACACCCATAATGGCTCTCCAGAGTTGTGCTTGTACATACCAAGGCATCTCTTGTGCTGTAAAGAATGCATTCCATCCACCACCAAGTTCAGCTCTTTCAATGAGTACTTGCTCATAGCCTGCAATGGTTAAAGCAATCGTCATACCCATCACACCAAAGGCGATAAGGAAAACACCCATTTTAGACTTGAATGTTGCTTTCATAATCTTTATACCATACGCATACTGGATACCGATATACATCATCCCTACCAAGATAGTTGCATACGCTCCAAAGAATGCCAAGTGACCATGAGCCGCTGTAAACTGTGTACCGTGCGTATAGATATTCACTTGAGGTAGCGTATGGAAGAATCCCCATATACCTGCACCCAAGAAGTTACCAAAGGCATTCAGTACTATCCAAGACATTGCCGGACCATTGGTCATGATAGAGCCCTGCTCGCCTTTTGCATGTGCTGCACCTTGCTCTTTACCCCAGTCATAGAGTACGTGCACAAACATCGCTACCAATGGTACTGGTTCTAGTGCAGAGAACAATGCTCCGATTTCCCACCAATACTCGGGTGTTCCAATCCAGAAATAGTGGTGACCTAGACCTAAAATACCTGATCCAAAGAGCATCAATACTTCAATCCATAACCACATCTCAACAATTTCACGTTTAGCA
>DRQB01000110.1 GCA_011330645.1 Campylobacterota bacterium
ATATGGGCATAGAAGAAGATGGAAATATAGATGGGGAGTTCTCTCAGCCACATATTACAAGTGAACGTGTACCGGTAAAGCTAGAGGCATTCAAAGCGTATTTGAAAGCGTTGAGTGCTAAGCGTACTTTCCCTTTTGTGGATAAAAAAGTAAACACAGCTTGGAATGCGATGATGATAAAGGCACTCTTTTATGCCTCACGTATGGATACACAGTATTTAGCATTGGCACAAAAAAGATTGGAAGGGCTGCTTTGGAGAATGTATGTGAAACAGACACTTTTTCATCAAACACTCTTAGGGACAGTACCTACACAAAAAGCACTGCTTGAGGACTATGCTTTTTTAATAGATGCATTGATAGAGGGGTATGAGAGAAGTTATGACGAGGGATATTTAAAACTTGCAGAAACTTTAACAAAAGAAGCAGTAGAAAAGTTTTATAGAAATAAGCGTTGGTACCTGAGTGATGACGGCATCGAAGCATATGCCGATTTTGATGACAGGTATTATACCTCTGCACTTTCAGTCATGTTGGATGATTTGGTACGTATGGCAACTTTGGAGGAGAATCTACACTATCAGGCTATTGTTCAGGAGACCTTTACAAACATGGCAAATGTGTTGGAAGAAAATCCTGCTTTGGCCCCTAAGCTGGTAGAGACTTTTTTACGTGTGGAAAAGGGAGATATTATTATTCATGCAAAGCTAGAAGCGTTACGTATCGCCCAACCTGTATTAGATAAAGTGAAGTATCCTTTTCTTTTAAGCGCTGTAGAAGAGAGTGATGAGTATCTTGCATGTAAAACCACGATGTGTTTTGCACATGATAAAAATATAACAAAACTGATTGAAAAAATAAACGAGGCAGTAAAATAATGCTTACAATGAATGATGACTTAGAAGGTGCACTAAAAAACTATATGAAACTTCTTGATGAAGAGGAGTATTTTGGGGCACATGAGGTATTGGAGGAAGCATGGCATCCTTTGCGTCTTAAAAAAGACCCTTTGGCGAACCTGGCAAAAGGACTCATTAATGGGGCGATTACCTTTGAACATATCAAACGCAACAGAGTCAATGTGAAAAATAAGGCACAAAGGGTCATTGCCTCGTATGAGAGACATAAACATTTATGTGTAGAGACGATCACATATTATAGTCTGTTTAAAGAGGCATGTGACAAAATAGAAGGTCTGAAACAAATACATAATGAGATGTTCGACTAATGTACTGGTACCTTATTATTATGGAACACTTTTTGAGCAAAGCTCTAAAAGCTACGCTAACACTAAGTTTGCTTCAACAGCAGGTTCATGTGACTAGTCACATCTTGTATGAGGTAGATTGTTAATGTTTTGGTATCATGCAATGACAAAACACTCCTACAACTCTGTACGTATGAACCCGAACCGTTTATCTTGGGAAGACCAGCCTAGTACTTACAAGAACTATCCAGAAGCATATCAAAAATTTAAACTGAATTTAGAAGAGCAAGAAGATAATTTTCTTTATCATATCGCAGGTCTGACTGCAAAAAAGAGTTACCCCAGTGGTGAGTATTATCTGCGTATCAACCCAAGTGCAGGTGCGTTGTACCCCAATGAACTCTACTTTCAAGTACGTGGAGTAGAGGGGAGTGTAGATGGCATTTACCATTATGAAGTGAGTAGTTCTTCTGTAACACTATTACAAGAGATAAGTGAAGAAGAGGGGATAGAGCCTTACTTTGGGTTTAAAACAGCGATGAAGGGCTATCTTTTTTTAGTTTCTGCCATCTATTACCGTTCCTCATGGAAATATAAAAACCGTGCTTTTCGTTACTGTCTGTTAGATGCAGGGCATTTGCTAGGGAGTATTGAAGCTGCGGCTCTTCTTAAACCCCATGCTGTGCAGGTACATTACACGATAGACAAAGAGAAACTTAACCGTATGTTTGGTTTTGAGGAACGTGAATGGTTCTTAGCAGGGGCAGTGATGGCGGTACCTATACATGGGAGTGAAGTGACTGCTATAGAATTTGCACTGCCTTATGTGGATGGTAGTAGAAGTTTTGAAAAAAATGAACTCATAGAACAGGCGTACTATGAGACAATGGTGTTAGAATCATGTCAAAAACAAATTAAAGCACCCAAATTCACCTACAATACGACTAAACTGCAAGAGACACTCTTTACCCGTCGTTCCCAACGTGGGTTTGATGAAGGAGCCATTACCAAAGGGCAGTTTAACTATATTATGGAGTCGATACATCAACCCATACTCTCTGACTGTGATGAAGAGGTCTCTGTGTATGTTGTGGTCAATCGTGTGTTGGATATGCCTTTAGGGCTTTATAAAGATGGAGCATATATCGAGTATGGAGACTTTGCAAGAAAAGCAGGATATCTCTCTTTAGAACAGTATTCTCTGTCACAGCAAGGAGCCGTAGCATTTTTCTTAACCTCCAAAGCAAAAAATTATCAGGCACTCTATCAAAAAGCAGGCATCATAGGGCAAAGACTTTATGTGGCTGCTCAATATATGCAGATAGGGTGTTCAGGCATTGGTGCCTATTATGATGATGAGGTGAATGAATTTGTAGGGAATGATGAGATGGTGTTGTATGCTTTAGCTATAGGCAAATAAATAGTATAATAGTCCTACATTAAAAGGGAACAGAATGACTATTTATGATTTAAAACCAAAGTTTCAAGCCTTGCTTCGACCTATTGTGGAGAGTTTACATGTTAAGGGTATTACACCTAATCAAGTAACATGGGCAGCATTGATACTCTCCATTATTACAGGTGTTTTGGTGGCAGCCACAAAGGGTGCGACATGGACACTTTTGCTTGTGCCGTTTGTGATGTTTATCCGTATGGCACTCAATGCCATCGATGGTATCCTTGCCAAAGAGCACGACATGACCAGCGATGCGGGGGCAATGCTCAATGAACTTGGCGATGTCATTTCTGATGCGGCTCTTTACCTACCTTTGGCGTTCATCGCAGGGCTTTCTCCTGTGTTGGTGGTGCTTTTTGTAGTAATAGGACTTTTGACTGAAGTTGCCGGCATACTGGGTGCGGTTATAGGTGGGACACGTCGTTATGATGGTCCTATGGGAAAAAGTGACAGAGCGTTTGTTGTGGGATTGCTGGCATTACTCATAGGTCTTGGGCTCACCCCTGGTTGGTGGGCTGATGGACTTTTACTTCTCTCTATAGGACTAGGTATTGTCACCGTATTGAATAGAGCGAAAAGAGGATTGGTATCATGATAAGTTTTGAAGCAGGTATTGTCTTAGGGTTTATTTTGCTGGCACTCATCGTGGCTACCATACTTATCTATGTGAAATTTCCTACGCAAGAGCTCAAAGATCGTATTAACTCTTGGTGGATTATTATAGGGTTTTTTGTTGTGGGGGCGATGCTACATACCACTATGGCTATGTTCTTTTTTGGTTTTTTGTCTTACTTAGCACTCAAAGAGTACTTTACGCTTATTCCCTCACGCCAAACAGACAGGCGCGTGATGTTCTATGCATATCTGTCCATCATTCCACAGTATTATTTTGCAGGTATTGGGTGGTATGGTATGTTTATTATATGGATACCAGTTTTTCTCTTTTTACTTTTACCCTTTAAGCAAGTACTCATTGGAGAAACCAAAGGATTTTTGGAAAACACTTCACGAGTGCAGTGGGGACTGATGATGTTTGTCTTTGGGCTTTCTCACTTAGCCTATATGATTACCCTAAAACCTGTCTATGGCAACACGGTAGGAGGGACAGAGTTGGTTCTGTATCTTGTGCTGCTGACTGAACTTAACGATATTCTTCAATATATCTGGGGTAAAGCGATAGGTAAAAGAAAAATCATTCCAAAAGTAAGCCCCAACAAAACCGTAGAAGGATTTTTGGGCGCTTTTGTAAGCATTACTCTTTTGGCAGTACTGTGTTCTTTTCTCACACCTTTTACATGGACAGAAGCCATAATAGCAGGGATGATTATCTCAGGGGCTGGGTTTGTTGGTGATGTAGTCATCTCTATGGTCAAACGTGACATAGGTGTGAAAGACTCTGGCAGTATGTTACCAGGGCATGGTGGCATACTTGACAGAGTAGATAGCCTCATCTACACGACACCGCTGTTTTTTCATTATGTCTATTATCTCTACTATTAGGAGAAGATGATGTTAAAAAAGATCTTTTTCGCACTTTTTGTGCGTCCCCTTATACTGATTATCTCTGGGGTGTATGTAGTAGGAAAAGAGAAGTTACCACTTGAAGGCCCTTGTATCATCGCGGCAAACCATAACAGCCATTTGGACACGATGGTACTGATGAGTCTTTTCCCTCTTTCAAAAATAAATCAAGTGAAGCCCGTTGCAGCAGCTGATTATTTTATGAAAAACAAATACTTTGCATGGTTCTCACAACATGTTATAGGCATCATTCCTCTTAAACGAAGACCAAGTAAAGAAGAGGGACATCCACTTTTGGGTGTGACACAAGCGTTGGAAAAAGGAGACATGGTCATTGTCTTTCCGGAAGGGTCTCGTGGGACACCTGAAGAAATGGGAACATTTAAAACAGGCATCGCCCATCTTGCTAAAGCGTTCCCTCATACTCCTGTTATACCCATCTATATCCATGGTGCAGGCAAAGCGTTACCTAAAGGAGAAGCACTTTTTGTCCCATTTATTATAGATGTGCATATCGGCGATGCACTCTATTTGGATGAGGAAGACCATAAAACATTTACCGCCAGACTTGAGAAACATATAAAGAGTTTAGAAAATGAATAAGTAAATATTATTAAGTGTAAAGCAGCACTTGACACTTATCAGTATTTAATGTATACTTTGCTTATAAGAAGGATAAAAAATGAAAATAATAAAGGTACTACTTATAACACTGTTTACGCTCACTTTGGGTGTTTCGACTGTAAGTGCGGAAGAAAACAGTAACATACACAACGAACTACGTGCTTTGCTAAAAGGCATAGAAACAGCAGTCAATACTGAAAAATATGGAAACTTAAAACAGTATTTTCATAAAAATCTACGGGTCACAACAGTGAATCAAAATACGATTGAATCCTATGAAGGGATAGAAAAATATTTTGATGAATGGTTTGGAGAAGGAGGGTATTTAGTCTCTTTAGAGATGACACTTACCCCTGATGTTTTAACCGAACTGTATGCCAATAAAACAATGGGAATAGTAAGGGGCTCTGGTATAGAGAAATATAAACTTACAGATGGTAGAGACTTGGAACTCAAAACTCGCTGGACAGCCACAGTTATAAAAGATACCGATGGCAAATGGAGGATACTCTCACTCCATATAGGTACAAATTTCTATGATAATGCTATATATCATGAAATGAGTGCACAGTTGAAAAAATGGGGGATGATAGGTACATTTTTAGCTCTGTTGCTCGGCTTACTTCTTGGCTATTGGTTAAGAGGAAGAAAGATTCAAAGATAGTACGATGAAAGCTTTTGCCAAGATATTGTTTTTTGTATTATTTATGATGTCTGCATGCATAGAAGCAAAAGAAACATTTGCCAAAGTAGATAAAAAAGCATATATAGAACTGGTTGCACAAAGATATGCACTACAAACTAAAGAATTGCTACCTTACTTTGATGGCAGTACATTATTTGAACAGATACCAAACAGCAATTTGGCTGTTGTGATGTTGCCGTATGGTACAAGTGCTAACGAAAATGATACTGTTATCTCTTTGATCTTAGCTGTGGTAGATTTTCAGCATAAAAGCATTATGCAAAGTTACTTTCATAAAGATGTTGCTCAGAGTGATGCTATTTATGTTTCTGATATCATCCTAAACACCAAGAAATTTCATAATATTTCAAAACATACAACTTTTGCCGTCACTATAGAACATACAGGAAGTTCAAGACCAAACCCATATGAAAGTTACAATCTTTATATATATGGCTTAAGGGATGGAAAACTATCGTTAATATTAGATGACTTTGAAGTTATGAATAGTGGTGGTGAAAATAATGCAGCAGGAATTGGTTATGAAATAAGTACTGTATTAACTTATAAGTCACATAAAAAGAGTAAAGAGTACGATACTTTGATATTTGACTCATTGTCTAAGAGGGTTGATTTTGACTATTCTCATAATAAAAATGAAGAAGATATATCTGGAGTAGTGCGTAAAGAAATACAATTACAATATATAAATGGCAAGTATGAAAATATAGATTTAAAACATTTGGAAGCTGAGGCTAAAGGAGGAGATGCTCATTCAAAAAACTTTTATATTGAGCTACTAAAAAATATGCCAATTACTAAAGAAAATGTACGTATCTATAACGATATAGCCTACTATTTAGAGCAAAACAATAATGATGAAGAAGCCATCATACTTTTAGATGCAATAGTGCGAAAAATGAGAGATAGAACAGTTGCGTATATTAATTTAGGAGATGCATATTGGAAGTCAGGCAAGAGATATCAAGCATATAAAGCTTACTCTAACTATATTAAACAGATGGATGTAAAAAATAGAAGCAATAGAGTACCTAATAGGGTAAAAAAAAGGGTAAACGCACAAAAGAAAGCATTAACAAAATTACTTCTTGGTACCTGGCGAGATAAAAAAGATGATTTTACTATTACCATATATGCAAAACATAGAAGATTGCACTATATGATACAAACACCTAAACGCAAACTGACAGGGGAGCTAAAAATCACTGTAGAAGATGCTGTTTATATCGATTTTTCAAATGTACGATGGGCTGAATGGAGAGGTAGCTTGACTGATGAGGAGTATGCCGATGTTGGCAAACCTCAAAAAAAGGAAGAATTGCCTGTGGGTGTAGAGGCACTCTTTGACTGGGAAAATGAAGAATTTGTTATACAAAATGATGGGAATGCCATGAATTATTATGTGAAGTTTAGAGAGTCAAACAGTAAATTTATGGAATTTAGGAGGAGCAAATGAAAAATAGATGGAATATGGTTTTTTACTTTTTACTCATAACATTTGTGCTTTTCGTCCTAGCCTTTGCAACACCTGTGTTAGGTGTTTTTAGTGCAAAATTTTTATTTGTAAATGAGTTAGGCTGCAATATGAGTAGTTTTAGTCAGAGTACATGTCTTGTATTTGGGGTAGACATAGGAGACAGAATTCGTATGTATGGTGCACCATTTATTGGAGTATTGGCTACACCTCTAGCCTTTATCATAGTGTTTTGGGAGGTGTCTGTTGTTTGGATTATTTTGATTGTTCTTGCATGGGTAATGGCAGGCAAGTATAAATAGAGAAAGAGAAGGAGAAAAAAATGATACATAAAATACTATTTGGTCTTATTTTTATAAGTTTATGGGGTCGTGCAGAAAATTGTCTTAACCCAAAAGTAGATGATGCCCCAATAAGAGCATTTATAAAAGAGATTATCATAGATATAGAAAAACCTAGAGTAGCTTCACTAGCAAATAAGTTTCAATACCCCTTGAGTGCACTTGCTTTTAAGTTTAAAAACAGAGAAGCATTTATCGCTAGGTGGAAAAAAGACGGCTTACTGAAGAGTACTATGGAGCTTAAAGTTTATGATGGAAATGATAAGTATGTTGGCACTGTAAAAGCTAAGGATAGCAGTAAAATACAGATACATTATACAAAGCACAAGACGGTACAGTTTGCTATAACGCCAGGAATGATGTTTGATGTAAAGAAAATATCTAATAGGTACAAAATAGTATTTTGGACTTCAGTGTATTAGAATACTTTGAGTATAGGAGAAGAAAAAATGAAAAAGAAAATCATATTTATATTTTTGCTACTCATTATTGTATTTATATATTTAAGCCGATCAAAATATATTCCTCGAAAAACTTATGCAAGTCCAAATAGTGAATATATCTTAGAGGTATATGAAGAAACAGGATATAAACCATTTTTTTCACTTGTAAGCGAGCAGGGCTTTGCCAAAGCATATGTAGTGTTAAAAAACAAACAGGGCAAAGTACTACTCGAACCACACTGGTATGCTTCTTGTGATTTCCTTATAGGGGATTTAATGATAGACTGGGATGAGAATAGAGTGTATTTTACCAAGTTTAATTATATAGATTTGAAGAATTATACTTTTAGTTGTTTTTAGGCAGGAGAGAGATGATGAAAAAGTTAGTATTGTATTTATTGTTACTTGGATTTCTATTTATTTGGTTTGTGCCAATGAACATTGGGTGGAGAGGTGAGTCTTCTGTATGCAAATTTAGATTTCAAGTATTTGAGTGTGATTGGCATGATTATGGAGGAAATGGTGATTTTTATGACTGGATAATAAGCACCAAACCTAAGAAGTATGGGACTCTTGTTCTGTATGACGAAATAGGTGGATGGCAAAAATACTTTGGTTTGAAGGCTATTGATATGGATAAAAGGGGAAGAGAATGAAAAAACTAGTATATACGCCTTTTCTATCTTTTATGATGCTGTTTGCATCCGATGCATCTGCGAATATACGATTTAAGATAGAAGCACAGACAGATTTGTTTGATGTGCGTAAGCAGATAGAATATTGTGAATCTAAAAAAAGTAAACACAAAATATTTAAACTTAACAATGCACAATGGGATATATGTCAGGCAAAGAAACAAACAAAAATCATCACGATTAACTATAAAAAAGAAGAGATGAAATATACAGAGTCATATGTTCTGCGTCATGGAAAGCTTGTTTATGCCTTTGAAGAGCAATTAGATGACAGAGAAGGATATGAGTGGATATGGAACTGTAGGTATGCCATAGTAGATGAAAAAGAGGCTGAGGTTCTAAGCTCTCTTGGGCATGGCAAAACAGAAGATGATAACTGGAATCCTAATGAAATTATAGGGATGTATAAGAAGCGTATGGAACAGATGAGAAGATTAGGTGTAGAAAAATGAAAAAGATAAATTTTATCGTCATACTACTAACATTTATTGTGAGTATTGTTACTGTATTTTACATTAATGTTCTCTCAGAGCTTATCGGAAAACAAGTCTTTAATGGAAGTCTTGTAATTGTAAAACAATTTGATATCTTTGGTATTATTTTAGTTACGATTGTACTAGCGATACTCCCTTCTTGGGTATTGGCTTATGCGTATATTCGGATGAAGACTAATGTGTGGTGGGTAATTTTTATAGGTATCATATACACTTTGATATGGGTAGGGCTTAGTACTTCACTCTTTGGTGCTTATATGGAATACTTTAGAGACACTTGGTCATGGCATAGTAGTGCTATAGACTTTACCTTTCAGCAAGATTATTTTTATCTAGCATACTTTTTAAGTCTTATACCTATGATTGTGTTAGGTGTCTTTAATGAAAAGTAAAATAAAAATTTGGATAAGTATAGTTCTATTATTTAGAAACTAGCAAGGAGAAAAAATGAAAAAAATAATGATTTTAATGGGTATATTATTACTCTCGGCATGTGGTAAAGAAAGTACAACTGATTTGCTTAGTATAAAGTTTGGGAAAAACAGTGTATTGGAACTTGTTAAAGGAGAAAAATGTGCAATTTATCCTAATTATGTTTCAACGTCTTCGAAGAAATTGATGATGTTTAATGGGCTTGATTTGACAGGCTCTAACTCCAATAAAGGTATGAAAAATTCTCTTGTTTTATATTATAAAAAAGAGGATAAAACAATTTTTTATTATTCTGTGCAACTTCTAGATGCTTCAATATATAAAAAACTATTGAATGTGCTAAGGCAAAGGTTTGGAAAAGCAGATTATCGGGACTATAGAAGCAATGCTTCTGGTTCAATTGATTTTAAACATGACAGGCCATATAGCTACATATGGGAAGATAAGATAGGCAAACGATTATTTATTGTTGTTATGTACGGAACTGACAATGTACGTTTGAATGTCATGATTAACCCCTCAACATCTAAAGAAGTTCCAGGTATGGCTCATGCAGGTTGCTGGGGTGATTTTCTCTACGCAAGAAATAAAAAGAAAGATGATAGCTATACATATAAACAATATTTAGAAGATGAAAAGTCTAAAATATCTCCTGCACGTTGTACAATCCATACGAAGGGCAAAGAGTAATAAAATTGAAATGTGTGTCTACAAGTTCTAAAAAAGTAGATGATAATGAAAGATTTGAATTTGTAAGACATAAATTACTCATAGTAACAGATGAGAAATTCGGTATTATGAATAGGTTTATAAAAATGAAAAGGTTTAAGTATGATACATTATAAAATATTAGGTTTTAGTTTATGCCTTATGGTATTGGTCGCTTGTACTCCAGATAGTAACCCAGAAAAATTTCCAGATGAAAATATTACTTCCACTGATTGTGCGGCAGATGGTATAGGTTGTAAACAGTTTAATAAAGAGTTGAAGATATAAAACAACATAAAGTGTAAAGTAGCACTTGACACTTTATGTTGTTTTGTGTATACTGTGAAAAATTGTTTAAAAAGGTTTCACTATGAAAACAGTAGAAGGTACATTTCAAAGTTTTGACAATACAGAACTATTTTACAGAGAATGGGAGCATGAGGTAGAGCCCAATGGACGTATTCTTATTATCTTACACCGTGGACATGAACACTCAGGAAGACTGGAGAGTATTGCAGTCAAGCCAGAGTTTGCTGGATATAAAGTATTTTCTTACGACAATAGAGGACATGGATATACAGAGGTAGAAGCAAGTTATGAATTTATGGACTTTGTGCGCGACTTAGATGCGTTTGTCTCTTTTGTCTGCAAAAAAGAGGGGAAAAAATATGAAGATATATTTATTATCGCAAACTCGGTAGCAGGGGTGACTGCAAGTACATGGGTGCATGACTATGCTCCCAAAGTAAGAGGTGTGGCACTCATCGCGCCTGCATTTAAGATCAAACTCTATTTTCCCTTTGCAAAAGCATTTTTAAAATGGGCTATCAAGTTTAAACCTGAACTCGATATAAAGTCTTATGTGAAGTCAAAGTTTCTCACCCATGATGTGACAGAACAGAAGCGTTATGATGAAGATACACGTATCACTCCTCACATTCCTGCCAGACAACTGACAACCTTGCTTGATACTGCTAAACGTGTGGTAGAAGATGCAGAGACTATCGTCACGCCGATGCTTGTCCTTTCTGCTACAAAAGATTATGTGGTAGAGAGTGGGGTACAGGGTGATTTTTATGCCAAACTTTCCTCACCTTTAAAACGTTTTGTTAGGTTAGAAGGGTTTTACCATGGGGTACTCTATGAGAGTGAACAACAAAAAGCCATCAGCGAGATTGCCTCATTTATGGAGGAGTGCTACTCTCATGAGCCTAGAGCGATGTTAAAGGAAGTCGTGCGCGTCACCCAAAAAGAGAAAGAGCTCATAGCATTTGGTACCCTACCTGTACATAAAGAGGTCTCTTATACCATTCAGCGTAGCATGATGAAGAGACTAGGATTTATGAGTGATGGTATGAAGATAGGGTTAAAATATGGCTTTGATTCAGGTGTTACTTTAGACTATGTATATAAAAATGAACCCAGTGGTGTTACATGGTTGGGAAAAATGATAGATAAAAACTACTTAGAAAGTATAGGCTGGAAAGGTATCAGGCAACGAAAAGTCAATATGATTGCAGCGACCAAAGAGAAAATAAAATTGCTGCAGGAAAAAGGTGAAAAAGTACGTATCTTAGATATCGCAGGAGGACCTGCACGTTACCTCATAGAGATAGCAGAGGCGTACCCCGAGATAGAGATACAAGTACGTGATTATCAAATACAA
>DRQB01000111.1 GCA_011330645.1 Campylobacterota bacterium
ATACTCCATGGAAAATAAGTATCAATGGTGAACAGTATGTACATGAAAATATTCGTAGAGTCTCTATGGATAAATTTTATGAGATAGTTACTGGTCACACGACAGCATTTAAAGAGTTATGCGAAGTGTTGCCTACTGTACTAGATGATGTGATTGAAACTTTCGAGAAAGGGACAGTGGAAAATACAGTTTTTAATGAGTTAGGTGCTATCTCCCCAAATTTACTCAAAAGTCTCTATCTTTTGTCGTTTTCTAAGTATGAAGGTTTTGATACGCTAAATATATAATGTATCTTTGTTATAATCAAACAATTTTACACAAGGACATATCATGTTAACGATAGCCCAAGCCAAAATCTTTTTTGGCTCTATTGAAGAGAATAAAACACAACAACAAGAACGTACAAGTCCTTTTGATGGTACTGTGGTGAGTTCAGCACCGGTGTGTGATGCAGAAGATACTATTAAAGCTTTGCAAATAGCAAAAAATGCAACAAAAACAGCAGCAAGTACGCCTTTATCTCAGCGTATTTTATGGCTTGAGGATGTGGCAGTAAAATTGGCTGCACAAAAAGAAGATTTTGCATTGATGCTTGCAAAAGAGGTAGCCAAACCTATCACTTTTTCTCGCATAGAGGTGGAGCGTTGTGTAGAGACCATTCGTTTGACGGCTATGGAATTAGCCAGTCTGCATGGTGAGACCATCCCTACAGACATTATGCCAAGTGGTAAGAAGACACTCGCATATTTTAGACGTGAGCCTGTAGGTGTGGTGGCGTGTATTACACCGTTTAATTTCCCTCTTAACCTTGTTGCACATAAAATAGCACCTGCTTTGGGTGCAGGAAATACAGTTGTGCTTAAGCCCACACCTGAAGCACCGATGGTAGCGTATATGTTTGCCAAGCTTTTTGTGGAGTCAGAATATGCCGTCAAAGATGCACTTTCTGTAGTTTATGGTGATGCAGAAGTAGGTTCTACTCTAGTACAGAGTGATATTCCTCGTGTTATATCTTTTACAGGTTCCGTACCTGTGGGAAACATCATTACTAAGCAAGCTGGTATCAAAAAAGTAAGCCTAGAACTAGGGGGCAATGCGGCAACCTATATAGATACTTCAGCTGACTTAGATGTTTCTGCAGAACGTTGTGCTTTTGGCGCATTTTATAACTCAGGACAAGTATGTATTTCACTTCAACGTATTTATGTCAATGAAGCGGTTTATGATAATTTTGCTAAGCTCATGGCTGAAGAAACACAGAAACTTAAAGTAGGGTCTCCGTATGAAGAAGACACATTCTTAGGCCCACTTATAGATGAAGAGTCACAAAAAAGAGCCAATGGCTGGATAGCTTCAGCCATAGATGAGGGAGCTAAAGCACTCACGGGTGGTACACAAGGTGAAAATATCTTTTTACCTACAGTAATGGCAGATGTCACTGATGAGATGAAGATTATCTGTGAAGAAGTTTTTGCTCCTATTGTCTCTTTGGTAAAAGTACCCAGTTACGAAGTAGCTATAGAGAAGATGAATAACTCTCCTTATGGATTACAATTCTCCATCTTTACGAATGATTTAAAACTGACACAAAGATTTATAGATGATGCCCAGTGTGGAGGCGTGGTAATTAATGATATTCCTACACTGCGTTTTGACGTACAGCCTTATGGTGGTTCTAAGCTTTCAGGTGTAGGGAGAGAAGGCCCTAAATGGGCGCTTGAAGAGTTTACTGAAGTAAAATCTATCGTCATTTGTTAAGCGTATTTTTTTAGTTAGCTTTGGTATAGTGTTAGTATTATTTTAGGGAGCGTTTTATGGATTATATGTTTCAACCAGGATTTTTAGGTACACGTGCGCCATTTTTTATGGATTTTGTAATGATTATGGTGGCATTGTTACCCTTACTTGTGGCATTTGCTATTTCATTTGCAAAAAAGAAAAACTATGCCTTACATGCTTTGAGTCAAACAGTGATATTTGTAGTTGCTGTGATTGTTGTAGGGTATTTTGAATATGGCGTACGTGCTGGAGGTGGATATGAAGGCTTTGTAAAAGGCTCTTCTGTATCACATCACTATGCTTTTTATGTACTTATTTTCCATATTGTTGTGTCTGTTATTGGTTTCGTGATTTGGACACATACGCTCCTCACCGCACGTAAAGACAGTAAAAATAAGACTTTACCAGGGTTATACTCGACTTCACATAAAAAAGCAGGGCGAAGAGCTTTTATATGGATAGTGTTTACGGCACTTACTGGTATATGGGTATATATCCTTCTTTTTATTGTCTAGTAGATTTTTTATATGATGAAAACCGTAGCGATATCTGCATGTCTTTTGGGAGAAAAATGTCGTTATGATGCAACAGACAATAAAAATGAAGCACTCTTAACGAAACTTCAGGGACACACACTCATTCCTTTTTGTCCTGAAGATGCTGCTTTTGGAAGTCCAAGACCTACAATGGATTTGGTACGTACTGAAAAGGGTATACGTGCCATTTCTAACGACGATGGCTTAGACCTTTCTGTTCCTGTGTTAGAGTATGCTACACACTTTTTTAACACACATACTCAGATAGATGTATGTATCGGGAAAGATAGAAGCCCTAGTTGTGGGGTATGTTCTGCTAGACTATATGATGAAAAGAAAAACCTACTTTCCTCTACAGAAACAGGCTTGATGATAAAAGAAGCAAAAAAACGAAATATTGACTGCATTGATGCAGAAAAATTTGAAGGATTTTCATGCGATATTTAATGGTGTTATTACTAAGTACTCTGATTTTAACTGCAAATAGTACGAAAGATGATGTAACAAAACAGGCTATTGTTAAAATCTACACTACCTCAAAAATACCAAATTATCAAGTCCCTTGGTCAAGTGCGATGCAACGAAGTACAGGTTCAGGATCCATTATAGAAGGTGGATTTATTTTAACCAATGCCCATGTGGTAGCAGATCAGGCATTTATAGAAGTGCAGCGTTACGGTCAGCGAAAACGCTATGTGGCTGAGGTATATGCAGTATCACATCAAGCCGATTTGGCTCTTCTAAGGGTAAAAGAAAAGTCTTTTTTTACAGGGGTTACGCCTCTTACCTTTGGTACTTTACCTGAGGTAGAACAAAAGATAGTGGTCTATGGATATCCTATGGGAGGAAGTACACTCTCAGCGACGATTGGGGTCGTATCACGTATAGAACATCATGTCTATGCACATAGTGGAGAGTCTTTTTTAGCCATACAGGTGGATGCTGCGGTAAATCCTGGAAACTCAGGTGGTCCAGCACTCTCAAATGGAAAAATAGTGGGTGTGGTCATGCAGGTCATTACTAAATCTCAAAATATAGGTTATTTGGTGCCCGTAAGTATGGTACAGCATTTTATAGATGATATGAAAGATGGAAAGTATGATGGTTTCGCAGATTTAGGTTTAGGAACGCAAAAACTTGAAAACCCTACGTTAAGACGCTACTATGGATTAGAAGACAATGTGACGGGTAAACTCATAGACAAAGTCGTATATAACTCTTCTTTAAGAGGCATCTTAAAAGAAGGAGACATTCTTACTGCTGTGGATGGGCACAAAGTTGAAGATGATGGTACATCAGCATTTAGAGAACATGAATATACAAACTTTTATTATTATGTGGACAAGCATCAAATGGGTGATAAAGTTATATTGGATGTGATTCGAGATAAGAAGAAAATGAAAGTAGATGCGCTCTTACAATATGAAGCAGATGATATGTATCTGGTAAAGACTACACGCTATGATAGGATGCCTACCTATTTTATTTATGGTGGGTATGTTTTTTCGCCTTTGACACGTAACCTCATTCTCTCGAGTAACCGTAATCGTCTGACACTCTCATATCTTGCATCACAATGGCAAGAGAAAAAGAAAAAAGAGATTGTTGTACTTCTCAAAGTACTTGCATCAGACTTGACTAGAGGCAATAATGATTTTGCCATGTGGCCTATAGAAAAAATAAATGGTGAAACTTTCGTTGATTTTAAAGATTTTTACAAAAAAATGCAAGAGACAAAAGAGAAATACATCGTCCTAGAAGATAAAGATGGTGTCAAAGTTATTATAGACAAAGCTGAAGCAAGAGCAAAACAAAGTGAGATACTGAAAAAGTATAATATTGAATTTGACAAGTCTAGTGATTTACGTGGAAACAAAGCGGTATGTCCTAAGTAAGACTACTCATACTTTTTAAATTGTTCTAACCATTCTTTGTCTTCTTCACTTAGTTTTCCTACACGTTCGAGGAGTTTGGCTTTGGTATTGAGTAAGTCTTCTATCTCTAAGTAGGCCAGTAAATCTGGGTTAATCGTAGGTTCTTCTCTACCATAGGCAATCAGTTTTTCTATCTCTGACAATAATTTTTCTTTGCTTGGTTCATTTTCTGTATTCATTCTGTTATACTATCAAATAAATTAAAAATTAGAAATTAAAAATTAAAATTTGAGGAGTTTATATGTTAGAAGTAGGTGATGTGGTACCAGATTTTTGTCTGCCAAATCAAGATGAAGAAGAGATATGTTTTAGAGATATTAAGGGACGATGGATAGTCCTTTATTTTTATCCAAAAGACAATACCCCAGGGTGTACCACAGAAGCCTGTGACTTTACAGCAGCGCTTCCAGACTTTGAAGGCCTAGAGGCTATTGTATTGGGTGTGAGTCCAGACTCTCCTAAAAAACACAGAAATTTTATTGAGAAAAAAGATCTTAAAATTACACTGCTTGCAGATGAAGAAAAAGAGTTGTGTAATGCCTTTGGTGTTTGGCAACTTAAAAAGTTTATGGGTAAAGAATACATGGGAGTGGTACGTTCTACCTTTATCATAAATCCAGAGGGTAAAATAGCAGCTGTATGGGATAAAGTGAGAGTTAAAGGACATATAGAAGAAGTGAAAGCAAAATTAGAAGAGTTACAAGGGTAATCAATCATATTTATTTTTTGACAATTTTGACAATTTTTTGACAATTTTTATATACACTCATAGTCAGATATTTTTTCTTTTTTGTTAACTTCATGTTAATTAGAGAAGGATACAATATTATTATAATAATTATAAGGAAGAAAAATGAAAAAGAAAATTGTTTTAAGTAGTATTGCCACGGTTGCAGTATTGTCATTGGTTGGATGTGGTGGAGGAAGTAGTGATACTACTGTAGCAACAGGTAAATCATTTTACTTGGACTCAGCAGTTTCTGGTATCAACTACAAGTGTGGTACACAAGAGGGTATCACAGATGCAGAGGGTGCATTTACTTTTGATGTAGGCTCAAGTTGTACTTTTTATTTAGGAGATATACAGCTTAGAGATATTGCAGCAGATGTTTTAAAAGATGGAGAAAGTATTGTAGAAGATGATGCCAAAATAGCTCAATTATTACAAACACTTGATGAAGATGGGGATCCAACAAATGGTATTACCGTCTCCCCTGAAGTGGTAGATGCAATGAGTACAGCATTAAATGCAAATGGTGCTAATGGCACTTTACCTGATACCGAAGAAGAATTAAATGCACTTAGCGCAGAACTTGAGACGGAAGTACCTGATTATGAAGGTCATGCGGTGACTGAAGCAGAAGCAGAAGAACATTTAGCGACAACACAAGCTAGTGTTGATGCAAAAAAGTTAAAAACATTCTTTGCAGGTAAAACACTTTATAACATTAATGAGCAGGACAGTATAGAAGCAGTCATTTTTAATAATGATGCTACAACAATACAGTTTGGTACAGAACAAGCAGTTGATATTACTTTTGGTGCACATGAAATCGTTGATAAAGATGGTGAACATTTTATTGATGAAATTACAGATACTTATGTAAAAGGGCATGATAGTTATGGGGAGTTTATATTCTATGTCACAGAAGCTGATGCTCAGGCGGCGTTAGATAGTCAGGGAAATCAGGGAAGAAGTAATAATTTATCAGCAGAGTCACTTAAAGCATATTTTGCAGGTAGGACATTGTATGAAGTGTATAATGGTGAAATTTCTGAAATGATATTTAATGCTGATGCAACAACTTTGCAAGTAGGTACTCATGATGCACCTTGGGCTATTACTATTTCAGATGGTAAAATAACTGATAAAGATGGTGATCATTTTGTTGATGAAATTATAGATACTTATGTAAAAGGACATGATAGTCAAGGGAATTTTACGCTCTATGTTTTAAGAGCTGATGCTCAGGCGGCATTGGATGCACAAGGTAATGGAAATAATTCTAGTACATCATCGCTTGAATCTCTCATCGTAGGCAAAACATATTATGTTACTGTAGAAGACAGTTATACAGATGCAAATGGTACAGTTATTAATAATAATCATGTAGAAACCTTGATATTTGGAACAGATGGTAAAATACATGATACTTGGACAGAAAATGGACAACAGCAAGAAAAAGTCTTGGATTACACTATTGGTAATGGTATTTTAAGCATAAGTGGCTCCAATGGTGAAATAGCACTTTCAAATATAGCACAATCAAGTAATTATATTAGCTTTACTGATCCTACTCAAGAGACAGGTAGATTTTTCTTTACGTATGAGGATGCTTTAGCCGCATTACAATAATTTTATACCTAAAAGACATAACATATAGTATGTTATGTCTTATTCTTACTATATCTTAAATTTTCATTTTATAAAATCTTAAAAAACATTTCGGTATAATCGCGTTCCTTATTCTTTCGAGAGTAATGGAAAATACACATGTAGTTATTCCTTGCACGGTTGTGTGATGCTAGATTTAGCATGAACATTGAGGACTACAGCGGATTAAACCTAGTGATGAAGCAATGCTTTTAACCCAGCCTAAGTTATGTTCTATGGACTTTTAGAGTCTTTAGTAGATGGCTTGGGCTGTTATGTATTACCCAAGGAGAAATTATGGTAACAATGAAAGACCTATTGGAGTGTGGAGTACACTTCGGACACCAAACTAGAAGATGGAATCCAAAAATGAAAAAATTCATTTTCGGTGCAAGAAAAAACATCTATATTATCGACCTTCAAAAAACACTTAGATATTTCAAATACACTTATAACGTAGTAAGAGACGCAGCTGCAGAAGGACAAACAGTACTTTTCGTAGGAACTAAAAAACAAGCACGTCAAGCAGTAAAAGAGCACGCTGAGAGATGTGGTATGCCTTACGTTGCAACAAGATGGTTAGGTGGAATGTTAACAAACTACCCAACAATGAAAAAATCTATCAGAAAACTCGAAATCATCGAGCAAATGGAAGAAAATGGTCAACTTGAGATGTTGACTAAAAAAGAAGCGTTGATGCTTTTAAGAAAGAAAGAAAAACTTTCTTCATACCTAGAAGGTTTCAGACACATGAAAAAACTTCCAGATATGATGTTCGTTATCGATGCTGTTAAAGAACACATTGCAGTAAAAGAAGCAAAAAGAATGGGAATGAAAGTTGTTGCACCACTTGATACTAACTGTGACCCAGATGTTATCGATTACCCAATCCCAGGAAACGATGATGC